>JAKAWO010000177.1 GCA_021827255.1 Acidobacteriota bacterium
CGTCGTTCCAAATCGGTGCTGCGTGGGCGCAATTCTCGAACGCAGCCGCACGGGAGGGTTGAACATCGTGGAAGTCATGTGGAGCGGCCGGAAAATGTGCCGTTCACAATAGACATCGAGGGGCTGGCCCGAGATCCGGCGCACCAATTCGCCCAACGTCTCAAAGTTGATATCGCTGTAAAGGAATTGAGTCCCCGGAGGGAGGATGGGCCTAACGTTCACAATCATCTGCATAGCCGTCTGATACCCCGACCAGGGAAGGCTCAGATCGAGGTCAGGCGGCAGGCCGGAATAGTGGGTCATGAGCTCGCGCACGGTGATGTCTTGCTTGCCGTTTTCGGCAAACTCTGGCCAGTAGTCGCTCACCGGGTCATCCAGGCGAATCTTGCCCTGCTCGAGGAGCTGCATGATGGCGGTGGTGGTGGCAACGACTTTGGTGCATGAAGCCATATCAAAGATGGTGTTGAGCCGCATGGGAAGTTCGCGCGGCACCAGACGGCGATAACCGATGGCCCGCTGATAAATTACCCTTCCGTCATGGCCCACGAGCACGACGGCGCCCGGCGTCTGATGCTGGCGCATGGCGGTCTCGACGTCCTGAACAATCGGCGCCAGCCGGGCCGCCAATTGACCGGAAGATGCGACGGGCTTCGCGCGCGAGGCGAACGACGCGGCGGCAAAGAAAAACGGGCAGCCCACGATAAGAACCAGCTTTCGATTAAAGACCACGGGGACCTCGTTCCTTCAAGAATTCTCGGTTTCATCGAGAAGCCTTTTCCTATATACTCGCGTCGCGTGTCTGTCAATGAAAGTTTTTGAGAGGAAGCCGACGGCGCAGGCGCCAGCATGAAAATCAGCGGAATGGATTGGGCGGTCGTTGTCGCCTACTTCAGCGTTAACCTGGGCATCGGCCTCTATTACCGCCGAAAAGCCAGCAAGAGCACCGACGATTTTTTTGTTTCCGGGCGGGAAGTCAGTTGGTGGCTGGCCGGGACCTCCATGGTGGCCGCGACGTTCGCCGCGGATACGCCGCTGGCGGTCACAGGCCTGGTGGCCACACAAGGCATCGCGGGCAACTGGCTGTGGTGGAGTTTTCTATTTAGCGGGATGATGACGGTGTTCTTTTTTGCCCGCCTGTGGCGAAGGGCCGAGGTCATCACCGACGTCGAGTTTGTCGAACTGCGGTACTCGGGCAAACCCGCGGCGTTTTTGCGCGGCTTTCGGGCGCTCTACTTCGGCATCCTGATGAATTGCTTGATCGTCGGGTGGGTCAACCTGGCGATGGAAAAGATTCTGGGCGTCGTGCTGGGGGTGGGCGAGTACACGGCCATTCTGATTATTTTTGGAATCATCGGGTTCACGTTCATCTACACGTTCATTTCTGGCCTCTGGGGGGTGCTGTGGACCGATCTCATCCAATTTGTCATCAAGATGACGATGGTGACGGTGCTAGCCTACTACGCCGTTGAAGCGGTTGGCGGCATGGCGGCGCTCAAGCAGAAGCTCGCGCGGGTGGATGTCGCCCACCACGCCGCGCACGCCGGCACGGGTTCGATTCTGTCGTTTTTCCCTTCCCTCCATTCGGCCTGGATGCCTTTCATCACTTTTGCGATGTATCTTGGAGTCCAGTGGTGGGCCAATTGGTATCCGGGCGCTGAGCCGGGCGGCGGCGGCTACATCGCGCAACGCATCTTCTGCGCCAAAGACGAAAAGCACTCCCTCTGGGCGACGCTCTGGTTCAATATCGCCCAATACGCGGTCCGGCCCTGGCCGTGGATTCTGACGGCGCTCGCTTCGGTCATTCTCTACCCGCACCTCAAGGACCCAGAAGTTGGCTACATCAAAGTGTGGGTGGACCATCTTCCAGGAGGATGGAACGGGCTCATGCTGGCGGCCTTCGCCGCAGCCTATATGTCCACCATTGCGACCCAGATGAATTGGGGTTCATCGTATATTGTGAACGATTTTTACCGGCGTTTTGTGGCCAAAGACAAGGACGAGCGCCACTACGTCATGGCATCCAAAATGGCGACCGCGCTTCTGGCTTTACTGGGCGCCGCCGTTTCACTGGTGATGACCACCGTCGCCGGCGCCTGGGAACTCCTGCTCGGCATCGGCGCCGGCACCGGGGCGGTTTACCTGCTTCGCTGGTACTGGTGGCGAATCAACGCCTGGTCGGAGGTCGCGGCCATGACCTGCGCCGGGCTGACGACGCTCGTCTTGCACACGATGGTTCACTTTTCAGGCTCCCCGCCCGACGTTTTTGCCAAGCAGGTTCTGGTGACGGTGTTGGTGACCACGGTGGTCTGGGTGGTGGTGACTTTTCTGACCGCCCCTGAGAGCGAGGCCAAGCTGCTTGAGTTCTATAAGCGCGTCCGGCCGGGAGCTGCTGGATGGAAGCCCATCGCCCGGCTCGCTCCTGAAGTTGAGCCCTCCACGGACGGCTGGTACAACCTAATGGATTGGCTCTTGGGTTGTCTGATGGTTTACGCGGCCATGTTTGGGACCGGAAAAATCATCTTCGGCGATTACGCCCTCGGCACCCTGCTGCTGGTGGTTGCGGCAATTTCTGGAGTGGCCATCTACTGGGATTTCTCAAAGCGCGGCTGGGAGAAGCTGTCCGGAAGGGCTTGAGCAAAAGTCGCCATCCGCGGGCCATCGCATCCACTTCATGCCAGCACCTCGCAGGACCAAACGGATTTCAACCTCCAGCGCCGCCCTACCCGCTAGACGGCCTGCGCGGGAACGCATCACCGAGCGTGAGAATCCCGCTTCGGCAGGGCTCGATCAAAGGAGCGTAACTGAAATTCTTCGGCTCATTAACACCGAGGATCAAAAGGTGCCCCGCGCCGTCGCCAAGACGATCCAGCAGATCGCCTGCGCCGTGAACATGGCGTCGGCCTCCATCGCGCGCGGCGGAAGGCTGATCTATTTGGGCGCCGGCAGCAGCGGGCGGCTGGGCGTGCTCGACGCGGCCGAGTGCCTGCCCACTTTTAATACCAACCGCGTCGTCGCGGTTCTGGCTGGCGGCCCTCGAGCCATGTTCGCGCCGATTGAAAAAGCCGAGGATAGGTCGGCCTTGGCGCGACGGGATCTCGCGCGGATCGGGCTGTCAGAGCGGGATGTCCTGGTGGGGATCTCGGCCAGCGGGCGAACTCCTTACACGGTCGCGGGCGTGCGCTACGCAAGGAGTATCGGTGCAAGGACGGTGGCGATTACCAGCAACCCCATCGGAGAGTTGCGCCGGGCCGCCGAGGTTGCTATCGTGCCCGAAGTGGGGCCTGAAGTCATCGCCGGATCGAGCCGCATGAAGGCCGGGACGGCTCAGAAGCTCGTGCTGAATATGCTCTCGACCGCGACCATGGTTCGGCTGGGCCGGGTTCTCTCAGGATGGATGATCAACGTCCGCGTCAGCAACGAAAAGCTCCGGGAGCGGGGGCGGAAAATCCTGACGAAGGCCACAGGGGCGAGCCCGGCGGCTGCATCCCGCGCGATGCGGCTGAGCGGCGGGTGCCTGCCGGCCGCGTTGCTGATCCTGCTGAAAAATATCTCGCCGGGAGAGGCGCAGCGCCTGTTGCGACGCGCCAATTCACCCGCCGGCCTAATCCGAGACGCGCTCGACGATGCCGCTCGGCGGGAGCGACGGAGCGTCATGCGGCCGCCCAAAAGGTCTCGGAACCGGAGAATGCAGCCCCGCGCGGAACGATGATGAACACCTTGAAGGCTATTTTAGCCGGAACAATCTACACCCCCCTCGACGAAATCCGAGACGGTGTGGTGCTGCTGGAAGGGCATCGCATCATGAAGGTGGGTCCCAGGACCCAAGTCAAAATTCCGAAGGAAGCGGTCGTAATTGACCATTCCGACCAAATCGTCGGCCCGGGAATGATTGACCAGCATATTCATGGGGCGGTTGGACACGACCTGATGGAAGCCACGCCAGAGGCGCTGAGCGCAGTCGGCCGGTTCCTGGCACGCCACGGGACCACCGCGTTCCTGGCGACGACGATTACTGCGCCGCCCGAGGCCATCACCGAAGCCGCGCGGGGTTTGGGTGAAATCATTCGAAGCTGGGATCACTTGCACGCAACGGGCGATCAGGCGCCCGGGGCGGAGCCGCTCGGCATCCACTTTGAAGGCCCATTCCTGAACGCGATCCGCCGTGGAGCTCACACGGCCTCCGAGATACAGCCCCCATCGCTGGCGATGATGCGGCAATTCCTCGATGCGTCGGCCGGGACCACACGCATTGTCACGCTGGCGCCGGAGAGGGAGGGCGCGATGGCAATGATCGAGCTGCTGCGCCACAGCAATGTGCGCGTCGCCATTGGCCACTCCAACGCGACCTATATGGAAGCCGAACGCGCGATTGACGCCGGCGCCACCCACGCTACGCATCTCTACAACGCCATGCGGCCGTTTTCCCACCGAGACCCGGGCATCATTGGAGCCGTTCTGACCGATGACCGCGTGAGCGCCGAGCTGATTTGTGACGGTTTCCATGTGGACCCGGTGGCCGTGCGATTGATGATGAAGAGCAAAGGGACCCAAGGAGTCATTTTGGTGACTGACAGCCTGAGTGGGGCTGGAATGCCGGACGGGGAATATCGCGTCGGCGGAATGCCAGTCCGCCTGGAGAAGAGCGTTCTCCGGACAATGGAGGGGACCCTGGCCGGCAGCACGCTGACACTTGACCTGGCGTTGCGCAACCTGATGCGCTTCAGCGGCCTCAGCTTCCAGGAATGCTTGGTGTGCGCCACCATCAATCCAGCGCGATTGCTTGGCTTTGAGGACCGGAAAGGCGTCATGGCGCCGGGCGCTTACGCCGACTTGGCCGTTTTCGACAAAAATCACTCCGTCACGCAAACCTACGTTCGAGGGCGGCCGGCGCTCTAGCCGCGCGGAACCGCCGTTCCAATTCATTTGTTGCGCGGGCTTGCCGGAGCTTGCAGGGTATGGACAAGTTTCTGATAACGGGCGGCCGGAGGCTGGAAGGGCACGTCACCATCAGCGGGGCCAAAAACGCGGCGCTCCCTGCCATGGCGGCGGCCCTGCTCACGCCTGAGCCTGTCGTGCTGCGCAACATGCCGCGCGTCCGTGACATCGGGACCATGCGCAGCTTGCTAGACGAACTGGGCGTGGATTCTTCAGTCACGCACGAAGACCACGGTAATCGGATTGAAATTGAAGCTCGTCAGCTTTTGAACCCTCTCGCCCCTTACGAGCTGGTAAAGCAGATGCGCGCCTCGGTTCTTGTTCTTGGGCCGCTTTTGGCAAGGTTCGGACAGGCGCAAGTTTCACTGCCGGGAGGTTGCGCGATCGGCGCGCGTCCCATCAATCTGCACGTTCAGGGCCTCGAGAAGCTCGGCGCCAAGATCCGCATTGAGCACGGCTACATCAAAGCCGAGACGACTGGCCTCAAGGGGGCGCGGTTTGCTTTCGATACGATCTCTGTTACGGGCACCGAAAATCTGATGATGGCCGCCACACTGGCGGAGGGGGAAACGGTGCTCGAGAACGCGGCGCGTGAGCCCGAAGTGGTGGATCTTGCCGCGCTGCTCAACGCGATGGGAGCGTCCGTTGAGGGAGCAGGCTCTGAAACCATCCGGATCCGGGGCGTGGCCAGACTCCACGGCGCTGAACACCCCATCATTCCGGATCGGATCGAAACGGGGACATTCCTTGTGGCGGCCGCCATCACGCGCGGGCATCTCACGCTCGAAGCCGCCGAGCCCAGCCATCTTTCCGCTCTGGTCGCTAAGCTTTCAGAGGCGGGAGTCTGCGTCACCTCCACCGCCCCTCAGAGCGGCGAGAACCGCTGGGGCTCCATGAACGCCGAATGCCCCGGCGCTTTGCGCGCCTCCGACGTCACGACCGGCGAATACCCTGGATTTCCCACCGACATGCAGGCTCAATACATGGCGCTGATGACCCAGGCTGAAGGATCCTCCCTCATTTCCGAAACGATTTTTGAGAATCGTTTCCTCCATGCCTTGGAGTTAATGCGCATGGGCGCCGATATCCGGGTTGAAGGACGTCAGGCGACCGTTCGGGGAAAAACTCCGCTGAGCGGGGCTATGGTTCAGGCTTCGGACTTGCGCGCCAGCGCCTCGCTCGTGCTCGCTGGCCTTGCCGCCGAGGGTGAAAGCGTAGTGGACCGCGTTTACCACATTGACCGGGGCTACGAGCGGATCGAAGAAAAACTGAGCCAAGTGGGCGCCTCGATTCGCAGAGTCTCCGAAACGTGAGCCTCGGGACGGAAATGAAGCGGCGAGCAGGATAGACTCCGCCGACCCGCGACCAGCCCACTTCGCGTCAAGCCATTTAAGAATGTAACTTTCTTGTGTCCCTTCATCAGGTACTTTTAACGTCTCGATCAGGGCTGCGTCAAAGTCTCAGAAGTCTAACCATTGAAAAGAATCGAATTTCCTCTGGCAATTTCCCGGCGGCTTTGATAGCCTTCGGCCGTGGGAGAAACCGTCAGCCGTTTCGCCAATGCGGGCC
>JAKAWO010000178.1 GCA_021827255.1 Acidobacteriota bacterium
CCGCCGACCCCGACCGTGAAGGCGAGGCCATCTGCGCGCACTTGCGCGGCCTGCTCAGCGCGCGCGGACGGAAATTCTACCGCGTGATGTTCAACGAGATCACTCGCAGCGCCGTGCGGGAGGCCTTCGAGCACCCCGGGCAGATTGATTCGCGGCTCGTGGATGCCCAGCAGGCGCGGCGAATCTTGGACCGGCTGGTCGGCTATCAGGTGAGCCCGCTGCTTTGGGAAAAAGTCCGACGAGGCCTTTCCGCTGGCCGCGTGCAGACCGTCGCCTTGCGCTTGATCGTCGAGCGCGAGCGGGAAATCCAGGCGTTCCAGATAAAGGAATACTGGACTTTGACGGCAAGGCTGGAGGGGAAGAATCCGCCGCCGTTTGAAGCGCGGGTCGCGAAGTTGAAGGGCGAGGACCTGGAGATTCCCGGCAAGGAAGCCGCGGAGCGGCATCGAGCAGCGCTTGAAACCGCGAAGTATGTGGTTCAGTCCGTCGAGACCCGCGAGAAGCGGAAATACCCCGTGCCACCCTTCATCACCAGCCGACTGCAGCAGGAAGCGGTGCGCAAGCTGCACTTCACCGCCAAGAAGACGATGACCATCGCGCAGCGGCTGTACGAAGGCGTCGAGCTGGGGTCGGAGGGTTCGGTCGGACTGATTACCTACATGCGAACGGATTCGACGCGCGTCGCGGAGACGGCACTCGCTGCGGCGCGAGAATACATCGGCAAGACTTTCGGAGCCAATTATCTGCCCGCCGAGGCGGTCCGGTACAAGAGCAAGAAGGGCGCGCAGGACGCGCACGAGGCCATTCGTCCTACCGACGTGATGCGGACGCCGGAGTCGGTGCGAGCGCACGTCTCAGCGGAGGAGCACAGGCTCTACAAGTTGATTTGGCAGCGATTCGTCGCTTCGCAGATGAATCCGGCGGTGTTCGACCAGACGACGATCGAGATCGGCGCTGGCGAATACCTGCTGAGAGCGACGGGATCGGTCGAAAAGTTTAACGGCTTCCGCGCCGTGTACGAAGAAGGTCGAGACGACAAGTTGGACGCGGATGAAGAGGAGGAAGGCAAGCGGAGGCTCCCAACCTTTGCGGTCGGAGATGAGCTGCGGCTGCTGGAACTTTTGCCCGAGCAGCATTTTACGGAGCCGCCGCCGCGCTACAACGAGGCGACGCTCGTGAGGGCGCTCGAAGAGAAGGGGATCGGACGGCCCTCGACTTACGCCTCGATCCTTTCGGTCATTCAAAATCGCTCTTATGTTGAGAAGGACCCGCAGCGCCGGTTCCACCCCACGGAACTCGGCATGCTGGTCAGCGACCTACTGGTCAAGAGCTTCGCGGACATTTTCGATGTCGCCTACACGGCGCGAATGGAAGAGGAGTTGGACGAAGTCGAAGAGGGAAAGCTGGCGTGGACGGAAGCGCTGGGAGAGTTTTATAAGAAATTCAAGAAGAACCTGCGCGTGGCCGAAAAAACGATGGAGGACCTGAAAGGTGAAGGACGGTCGAGCGATGAAAAGTGCGAAAAATGTGGACGCCCGATGGTCATCCGCCTGGGACGGAACGGCCAGTTCTTTGCCTGCACGGGTTATCCGGAGTGCGACGGCACCAAGGACATGACACCCGAGCTGGCTCAACAGTACGACGTTGCGGTTCCTGCGGCCACCGCCGCGCCGGAGGTCGCCGAACAGATTTGCGAGAAATGCGGGAAAACGATGACGGTCAAGCGCGGCCGGTTCGGTTATTTTTTGGCCTGCACGGGATACCCGGAGTGCAAGAACACAAAGCAAATTGTGATTAAGGAAGGGCAGGCTGTTGTGGCGCCCCCGCCGCCGAGCGTGCCCGAGCAGACCTGCGAGAAGTGTGGCAAGTTCATGGCCGTCAAACGAGGCCGGTTCGGATATTTCCTCGCTTGCGCCGGCTATCCCGAGTGCCGGAATACGAGGAGAATCTACATGCAGGAAGGGCAGGCCGTCGTGGCGCCCCCGCCGCCGAGCGTGCCCGAACAGACCTGCGAAAAGTGTGGCAGGCCCATGGCCGTCAAGAGCGGCCGGTTCGGTTATTTCCTGGCCTGCACCGGCTATCCGAAGTGTCGCAATAAGAAAAAGATTCTAATGGCGGAGGGGCAACCCGCCGCCGTAAGTGGCTAAGCGCTCCGGGCGCCTTGCGCCAATCGTGGCATCCTTCGCTCTGGGAAAATATTACGAGAAGGCCGCAGCCCTTACAGGCTATCGCGCGAACGAGGGGGTGCTCGCTCGAAGAAGCCGCGGCGTGAAAGAAGGCTCGTCGCAAGTCCTCGTTAAATCTGTGAATAAGGAGCAGGACTCAAGATGAAATTGGTCACGTTGGTAACGATCGGCTCAAAGGCGAATCGCTCCTCGTGACTGAGCTTCTGCCAAGCGGGAGCGGTGTCAAATGCCCTCCAGAGCCGGTTTCGCTCCGAGAGGCTGCCGAAGGCCAGCATGTAGGTCAGTTGGGGCAAACGCTGGCCGATGAGCGTGTCACCGTAAAAGACCGGCCAGAAACCCGACGCGCGAAAGATGTCAAACTCGCCGCTGTGAAACATTTCGATCTTTCTCCAATGATCCCGGTCACTCGGGCTTTCGTAGGCGCGCAGCTCAAAGACGCGCGGGCGGTGAGCCGCGGTCATGGGAGGGAGCTGGATTCGCGGCCGCCCTCGAAAGGCCAGCATCAATGAGCTTTCCATCCGTTCGTACGCCGGAGCGCCGGCCGGAGCGTTGAGGAAGTCATGGCCTGCCTTGAGGTATTCTCGATCGGAGCGAAGATGGGCTTCGAGCCGCACGAGGGCTTCAAGGGAAGAGCATGGAATCAGAACGTAAACGGTGGGATTTCGGGGGCCCAGCATCTGGTCGAAGACGCCGATGGGGCGGATGCCCAAACGATTTGCGGCGGGGATGAAGGCGTTCTTGAAAAAATTGTGAACGATTCCGGTCTCGGGCCCTGCCCGCAAATGATAGCGCCGAAGCTCATAGTATTGCCGGCCGGGCTCATGATCGGAATTGGGCGTGTCGGCTCGAAGGTTGGCTTGATCGGCGAGGGTGACTCCTGCCGCGACGAGTGTCGAAACCAGAAATCTCCTTCTCCGCATGAAGACCTCCTGGAAGGTTTGAAGCTGTGTGACGATCGCGCATTATGTCACACTCCGAGGTTGCGGGGGTCAGGTATTGTGGACTTCGGCGTGGTGCCGGACGTCCACGCCTTGCACAAGAAAGAGGACATCTTCGGCGATATTGGTGGCGTGGTCGGCGATGCGCTCCAAGTTGCGGGCGACAAACAGAAGGTCAATGGCCTGCGGGATGGCTTCCGGCCGGTCCTGCATGAAGCGGATAAGCTCCAGATAGATCGCGTCCCGGAGGCCATCCACGGCGTCATCGGAAACCAGGACGCTGCGGGCGAGTTCGATATCCTTCTTGACGAAAGCATCGAGGGTCTTGCGGACCATATCTTCCGCCAGGCTGGCCATGCGAGGGATGTCCACGAGCGGCTTGATTTCAGGGTCGCGCATCAGGGAGAGCGCGCGCTCAACGATGTTGACCGCCAGATCGCCCATGCGCTCGAGATCGTTATTGATCTTGATGGCGGAAGTGATCAGACGCAGGTCGGCAGCCATCGGCTGTTGCAGCGCCAGAAGGCTGACCGCCATGTCGTCAATCTCGATTTCCATCTGATTGATGCGCGCTTCGTTTTTGAGGACCTGCTGGGCCAGTTCCCGGTCTCGGCGGACGAGAGCCTGGACGCTGGTATAAATGCCCGATTCGACCAAACCGCTCATGGTGAGCAGTTGCTGCCGCAACTCATCGAGTTCCTGAACGAAGTGACGCAAGGCGTCTCCTTTCCGCCAAAGGCCAAGCGCGCGTGAAGGCCACGCCGAGGCGCTGACCGCCGCGCGGCCGGCCCCGGCCCATGCCGCGAGCCTACCCGAATCTTCCGGTGATGTAGTCCTCCGTCTCCTTCCGTGCCGGATTCTTGAACAGGGCTTGGGTCGGGCTGAATTCAATCAGCTTTCCCATCAGGAAGAAGCCAGTCTCGTCGGAGATCCGCGCCGCCTGTTGCATATTATGCGTCACAATCACGACGGTGCAAGATTCTTTCAGCCGGAACAGCAGTTCCTCGATTTTGGCCGTCGCGATGGGGTCGAGGGCGGAACAAGGCTCGTCAAGCAGCAGGACCTCCGGGTTCACGGCCAGCGCGCGGGCGATGCAGAGACGCTGCTGCTGGCCCCCCGAAAGCGAATAGGCGGACTTGTGAAGTTGGTCTTTGACTTCGTCCCACAGCGCGGCGCGCCGCAGGCTCTGCTCGACCAGCCCCTGAAGATTACTCCGCCGCGCCAGGCCGTTCACTCGGGGGCCGTAGGCGACGTTGTCGAAGATGGATTTGGAAAAGGGGTTCGATTTTTGGAACACCATGCCGACGCGGCGCCGCAGCCGGACGACGTTCATGCTGAAGATGTCCTCGCCGTCGAGCCGCACTTCGCCTTCAACCCGCGTATGGCTCATGGTTTCAAACATGCGGTTCAGGGCTCTCAGGAAGGTGGATTTTCCGCAGCCGGAAGGGCCGATGAGCGCGGTGATCCTTTCCTCCCGGATCGTCACGTTGATGTCGAACAACACCTGCCGCGCACCGTAATAGAAGTTCAAACCGCGAACGCTAAGTTTGGGAGGAAGCGCGGCGACGGGCGTTCGGACTTCGTCGCTCATGGAACCTTGGGCGGGGGTGGGCGTGTCGGCGCTGGCCAGCCTCTCCATAGCCTAGCTCCTTGCCGCGGAAGTGCCCGGCGTTGAGATCAGGCGAAAGACAACGGCCGTTCTAAGGACCGCCATCCGCTTACCCGCCTCTCCACGCCAAGCGGTGTGAGCCATCATAATGTGAAAACGGCCGGGTGTAAATTCTTACCCGCAGCGGCACTCCTTGAGAAGTTTTTGGCGGCGCTCCTCCTCACGACCATCGCTTCTCCCAGGGCGCGCGCCTCTGCCAGCCCTCCAGCACCATGCGGGAGAGGATACTGATCAGCAGCACGAAAAGGGTGACAAAGAGCGCCGCCGCGTAAGCGAGCGCATGGGCGCTGGTGAAAGGCTCGGTGATGAAGGCCCAGATGGCGTAAGTCAGGTAGCCGATCGGCGCATTGGTCAGGTGGCCGGTCCATAGATAGTTGGACCACCCGGCCGTATAGAGCAGCGGCGCCGTTTCGCCCACCGAGATGGCCAGCGCCAGCAACATGCCGGTTAAAATGCCCGGTAGCGCCGTGGGCACCGAGATTCCGAGGGTCACCCGGGCGTCGCCGGCGCCGAGGGCGTAAGCCGCCTCTCGCAACGCGCGAGGCACTTGGCGAAGGGCCATTTCGGTGGTGCGGCAGATGTACGGGAGCGAAATAATCGCCAGCGCAACGCTGCCGGCGGCGACCGAAAATTTCCACCCCAATCCCACCACCATCGTCACATAGCCGAAATACCCGATTACAATCGAGGGCACGCCCACCAAAACGTCCGCCAAAAAGCGAATGGCCGGGGCCAAAGGCCCGGTATCAAATTCCGCCAGATAGATGCCGGCCGCCAACCCCAGCGGGGCGGCCATCAGGATGCCGCCGAAAGCCAGGACCAGCGTGCCCTCGATGGCGTTCAGCAGTCCGCCGCCGTATCCCTCCGTGACGTGGGTGATAACTTTGAAGGTGAGCGCGTGGAAGCCGCGCCGGGAGACGACGACCAGAATCCACACCATGGCGCCGCCGAGCAGAAGAAAAGCGAGGGCGCTCAAACTCCAGCCCAGGTAGTCGAACAGCCGGCGCCGCAGGATTTGGCTGTGCGCGCTACGGATTTCATCGCCACTGGTCTCGACGGCCGTCAGGGTCATCAGGCCACCCCCGAGCTCCGGCGATTTTGGTAATAGAGCAGGATGCGGGCTAGACCGTTGACGATAATGGAAATCAGGCAGAGGGCCAGCGCCACCTCGGCGAGCGAACGCACCGCCATGCCGGTCGGATCCGTCAGCGCGCTGTCGAGCTGGGAGACGATGAAGGAGGCCATGGTGGAAATCGGCGCGTAGATGTTATGGGGCAGGTAGTTCACCGCGTTGCCGCTAATCATGAGCACGGCCATGGTTTCGCCGAGCGCGCGGCCCGTGGCCAGGATGCTCGAACCGATCAACACTCGCCGCGTCTCAGGCAACAGGACGGTCTGCACCGTTTCAAAACGGCTTGCGCCCAGGGCCACCGCGGCCTCGCGGAGGGTGGGCGGCTGACTGACCAGCGCGTCGCGCAGGGTGGCCGTGATCAGCGGCACGATCATCAGCGTGAGCACCAAGCCGCAAGTCAGCAGCCCGTAACCGCTGCCTCCGGGGCCGCCAAAAAAGGGAATAGGGCCAAGCCATTTGATCATGAACGGAAACACGCGATGCCCAAGGAAGGGAATCACGACCACGTAGCCCCAAAGCCCGTAAACAACACTCGGGATCGCCGCCAATAGCTCGACGAACAAGGAAATCCAGGAG
>JAKAWO010000179.1 GCA_021827255.1 Acidobacteriota bacterium
ATTGCCCGACGGCGGCTCGGGGGAAATCTGGTACAACCACATTTCAGCCTCTAACCCTTATCTCGCCGTGTTGCTGGCGTGCGATCACGCGCCGTACACCGGTTTGGTTAAGCCGAATCTGCCTTACGCGCGCGACGCGGTGTTGAAAGCCCTTCGTCGCCTCATCCTGGAGTACCGGCCCGCGGTCGTCGTCACCGCGCACCCGCCCAGCCAAGGGCACATTGACCATATCGTGAACGGCTATTTGGCCGTCAAAGCGCTTCAGGAGCTTGTGAAGGGGGGGGAACTTTCAAGCACCAGCGTCAAGGTGTTGCTGGATCGCGTGTACAACCCCAAGACCGCGCCCTTCACGCCTTACCATTACGCGAACCATGTTTTCTACGTTTCCGGCGAAGTGATGGCCCTCGCCCAGGAAGCCGGATGGTATTATGAATCCCAGGGAAGCAATCACGCGCTCGGCAGGATTCGCAGTTACCGCCAACTGCCGCGCGCGGTCCCTTACCGGCAAATCTTAGACTGGATGGATCACGAGGGATGGAACGAAAAGCGGATCAACGCGGGCGCAAGATGAGAAGAGAATGACTGACTGGGCCAAGCCGTCATCGGACGCTTCCGAATTTCCCGACGAACCCTTTCCGTGCCCGCACTGCGGGCAGATGCTGGCGCCGTCAGTGCGCGTGTGCGTTGCCTGCAAACAGCCGATCGAGGCGCACCAGATCGCCCGCCCTGCTCCCGCCGCTCCGGTCAGCGTCCTGCCGCCGGAGGCGGCGCAGGTTCTGGCGCCTCCGGTCCCCCTCGCGCCTGCCCGATTTTCCTGGCCCATTTTTTTTCGGGTGCTGGTGATCTGGTTTGCCGTTACGATCTTGAGCGTGCAGTTCCTGAAGTATGCCATCGCGCAGATGGTTCTCGAAGGACTCATCCTTCTTTCTTCCATTTGGGTTTTTTATGACGCGCAGAAGAGGGCGTTACCGAAGCCTTTCCGATGGGCCATTGGCTCGCTTCTGCTGTGGATTGTGGTTTTCCCGTGGTACCTGTCACGCCGGCGAACGCCACTCGCCCCCTGCCCTTTTATCGAGGCGGAGGCCAGCCGCGCCGCGCGGGCCTTCCTGTTTCTGCTGGCGGCTGTCTTCCTGATCGCTGCCCTCGTGGCGCTGCTGAAAGGCCACCGAGTCCTTTAGCTTCAGGCGCGGCGGGCGGCGCGTTTCCGGGGGCGCTTCACTTGCCTGCCCAAGCACCGTCCGAAGCCTGAAAAATATATGCTTCCGGCCGGTGGTGGTGTTTCTCTGCGTATTCGCCCTGGACTTTTTCGCAGACTGTTTCGGACGCGTCGGCGCGGACCAGGTTGACGGTGCAGCCGCCAAAGCCGGCGCCGGTCATGCGCGCCCCCAGGACGCCCGGCTGGCTTCGAGCCAGCTCGACCAGCGTGTCGAGCTCTCGCGAGCTGACTTCATAATCGTCGCGCAAGCTTTCGTGGGACTCATTCATCAGCTCGCCGAAACGCTCGAGCTCTCCTTGTTCGAGGGCCCGGACGGCCTCGAGGACGCGCTGGTTTTCGCTAACGACGTGCCGCGCCCGCTTGAGCAAAAGCTCATCCAGACTGCCGGCGTGGACGTCCAGATCCACCCGGTCCACATCGCGAAGCGAACGGACCGCCAATCCCACGCCGCCCAACTGAGCGACCGCCTGCCGGCACTGCTGGACGCGAACCTCGTATTCCGACTGCGCGAGGGCGCGTTTGACGCCTGAGTTGAACACCACGATTCGGACCCCCTCGCGCAGCGGAACGTGCTGGTAACTGAGGTCTCGGCAATCGAGGAAGAGCGCGTGGCCGCGTTGGCCGAGCGCGGAAACAAACTGGTCCATAATGCCGGAGGGGACGCCGACAAATTGATTTTCCGCTCGGCGCGCGAGGAGAATTCCGTCGCGTGGCGGCAAATCGAGCCCCAGCAGCTTCCGCCACATGGCCACGGCGCCGACCTCGACAGACGCTGACGAACTGAGGCCCGACTCTCGGGGAACGTTGCCGCCGAACACTACCTCCGCCCCGCTCAAACGATAGCCATCTTCTTCAAGGTACTTCGAGACACCGCGAAAGTAATTACTCCAGGAATGCGCGGAGTCCGGCTGGATGGCGTCCAGGCTGAATTCCACGCGATCCCCAAAGTCAAGCGAATGGAGGGTCACCGTCCGGCCGCCGCGGCGGCGGCTTGCAAATTCGATGGCGCGATCAATCGCCGCCGGCAGGACAAAACCGTCATTGTAATCGGTGTGCTCGCCAATCAGGTTGACGCGCCCCGGCGCGCGGTTGATAGCCTCGGGCTCAGCGCCGAAGATGTCGCAAAACGCCTGGTAAATCAAGATTCCCTTTCAGACCCTCTACGATTTGAGCAGCTCTTCCCGCCGTGCCGGCGGCGTGGCTTGAAGTTCTCGAGCCTTTTCCTCTGCCCGCGAGTCGTTCAGAAAGATCCCTCCGCCCGTCTCGACACTGGCGAGATATTTTAGCTTCTCCTTGCTGCGGTGCGGGGGATAAAACTCGATGTGAAAATGGAATTCGGGAAACGTCCCTCCCACGGGAGCTTGGTGCACCAGCATCATGTAGGGGAACGACATTTGGAATAAATTGTCGTACTTCAAGGTCACCCATTTGAGCATTTCAGCCAGAGCCGGTTCCTCAGCCGGACGAAACTGAGCGAGCGTGCCTATATGCCGTCGCGAATAAATGTGGACCTCGTAAGGCCATCGGGCATAGAAGGGAATAAAGGCGGTGAAGTGATCGTTCTCGCCAATGAGGCGGCGAGCGTCCTTCCGCTCCCGGCGAAGAACATCGCAGAAGACGCATCGCCCGCGCCGTCGGCGGTATTCGCGCGCCGCCGCTAATTCTTGCGCGACGCGCGGGGGAACCAACGGAAAAGCGTAGATCTGCCCGTGTGGATGCGGCATGGTCACGCCGATGACCGCCCCCTTGTTCTCAAAAATCAGCACGTAACGAATTCCCCGAATCGCCCCCAGCTCCTCAAATCGCTTTCGCCAAAGGCGAACCAGCAGCGTCAGGTGGGAAACAGAGAGCTCAGGCAAAGAGGTGTGATGGTCTGGATGGTACAGGACCACGTCGCACTTGCCGAAGGAGGGGCGAACCTTGTAGAAGTCATCGCCCGCCATGGACGGCTCCGGCGGGGGCGCCGTAAAGGCTGGAAAATCATTCGGATAAATGAGCACTTCGTAGTGCTCTGGCACGCGCCCGGAGCCAGGACAAAACGGGCACCCCTCGGAGGGCATCAACGGGCGGCCTTGGCGGTGCGAGGCGGTGGACACCCATTCGCGAGCTGTCGGATTCCAGCGAAGTTCGGTCATCTCTGCTGTCGGAAGCCGGCCGCGGACGGTTTCTTTGCGTGTCGCCGAGCCGCTGCGTGGCGAAAATGGAACTTGATCCGGTCCAGGCCAGGCGTTAATAAAATCCAGATTTTAACCGTAAGCGGGCGGAAAAGTAAACGCGTCCGGGGAAATCCATTCGCGCGGGATGACCGCGCGCACCCCGCCTCTAGGCGGGTGGGGGCCGCGCTCGACGCGCTAGTTTAGGAAATAGTTGCGATAGAGCGTATCGCGCTTGACGGGGCGGAAGCCGGCATCCTCGATAAGCTGGCGGAGTCGCTTTTCAGAAGTGGTGCGGGTGCAGCCAGCGGCGGAAACCACGTTTTCTTCAATCAAGATGCTGCCCACGTCGTTTCCGCCAAAGCCCAGAGCGATCTGGCAGATTTTATGGCCGGGAGTGAGCCAGGAAGCCTGGACGTTCAGGATATTGTCCAGGTAAACGCGGCTGGTGGCGAGCGTCTTGAGATAATCCACGGCAGTGACTTCTTCCTTGATGAATCGGCCGAGCGAAGTGTTCTCGCGCTGGAAGAACCAGGGAATGAACGCCGTGAAGCCCCCCGTCTCATCTTGCAGGCGGCGCAGGCGCTCCAGGTGTTTGACCCGATGCTGGAACGTCTCTCCGCAGCCGAACATCATCGTGGCCGTGGTGCGCAGGCCGAGCTGGTGCGCGGTTCGATGAACCATCAGCCATTCTTCGGTGTTGCACTTGAGGCGCGCGATGCGATGCCGAACCTCATCATCCAGAATCTCGGCGCCGGCGCCGGGGATCGAGTCAAGGCCGGCGTCCCTCAACCGGACAAGAGTCTCCCGGACTGAGAGGCCGGCAATCTCCGCGATATTCAAGATTTCCGGCGCTGAAAAGCCATGAATGTGGAAAGAAGGAAACCGACGCTTGATGCCGCGCAGCAAATTCTCATAATAATCCATCTGCAGGTCAGGGTGCAGACCGCCCTGCATCAGCGCCCCGGTCCCTCCCAGCGCAAGGGTCTCTTCGATCTTTTGGAAAATAGCCTCAAGCGGCTGGATGTAGCCTTCCTTCGAGCCAACCGGACGATAGAAAGCGCAAAACGAACAGTACTCCGTGCAAACGTTCGTGTAGTTGATGTTCCGATCAATCTGATAGGTCACGACCTTGCCGGGGTGCAGTCGCCGTCGGACACTGTCGGCCTCCATGCCGACGCCGATCACGTCGGTGGAACCGAGCATGTCCAGAGCGATCGCGTTGGTAATTCGCATCAGGTTGTCACACCCCGCCTTTGCCGGCCGCCGATAACCCGCTGCCGCGCATTCGCGCCGCGGGTGAATCATCAAGCGAAATTCAGCTCCTTCTCCACCGGCACGATGCCGACTTCGCAGGCCAGCTTGAAGAAAAGCCGCAGCCCTTTCCGATTCTCCTCATCCAAAGAATAATCTATATTTTCCGTTAGATAAACCCTGACGCCTTCCGGCCGCATGTCAAGCCGAGGGGCGTATTCGGCGGCGATTTCATCAATCTGGCGGAGGCCGAAATCGCGGGAGGCCACAAAGTCCTCTCGCAGCCGGCTGAGGCCGGCGCGCTCGTGACCGGCCCAAAGGGCAAACACGAACGGCAGGCCGGTGAACTTTTTCCATTCGGCGGCCAGATCGTAAATCTCAGCCACGGGACCGTCATAAGTCAGCGCCGGATCGCCAATGACCAAAGCCGCATCGGCGCGTTTCAGCATCTCGTCGGGCTTGGGCGCCGACGGTGTAACCGTGACGAAGCGCGAATAGAACTTGCGCATCAGGATGCGAAGCAGAGCCGCGGAGGTGCGCGAAGAGTTGTCCATCGCCACCGTTTTGATTTCCTCGATGGGCACTTTGCTGAGCAGCAGCACGCTCTTGACTTCAGCTTTGGAGGCGATGGACAAACCCCTCAGCACTTGCGCGTGGTCCATGCGCTGATACTCGATCGAAGGAACGATGCCGATGTCCGCTTGGCCCGAGCGAACCGCATCGGCGCACTGCGCCGGGGTCGTGAAGGAAAGATCGTACTTGCCTTGCTGATCTCCTTTCAGCATGCCCCAAATCAGCGGGACCGTGTTGAGATATTGAACGACAGAGACTCGCGGTAAAGAGGCCATAAAGGTCAACGCGACAAGGCGTCCATTTTACTCCAACCTTACCCGGCGCGGCCAGAGCCGAATTCCCCGCCTCACGCACCTTGATTTGTGTCTGGCAATCTGTAATCCTACCCGTCTCGCTTGCGCCGAGGATGGGCCGCAGGCGCTGCTATCTCGAGAACTGGCGGCGATTGGACCGCCGAAAGCTTTCCCTGGGGCAACCGGTGGGTTATCAAGATCTCAGAGCCTTTGTGAAGCGCCTCGAGCGCGAGGGTGAACTTTGCCGGATTGCGGCCGAGGTGGACGTGGACCTCGAAATCACGGAGATCACTGACCGCGTCTCGAAGAGCGGCGGACCGGCGCTGCTGTTCGAGAAGCCGCGCTCGGCCCGGGACGGCGTGAGCTATTCGATGCCACTGCTCATCAACGCGCTGGGCACGCGGCGGCGGATGGAATTGGCGCTCGAAGCTGCTTCCCTCGAGGACGTGGCGGCGAGAATCGCCGATTTCCTCGAAACAAAGCCGCCCGAAGGCATTTTTGACAAGGTTAAAATGCTTCCCAAATTGGCGGAAATCGGCTCGTTCTTTCCCAAAACCGTCCGCAATGGCCCTGTGAAGGAAGTCATCGAGCGGGAAAATTTTTCTCTCGGACGGCTGCCCATTATGAAATGCTGGCCGGAGGATGCGGGCCGTTTCATCACTTTTCCCATGGTCATCACCCGCAGCCCGAGGAGCGGGCGGCGCAATGTCGGCTGCTATCGCATGCAGGTTTTCGACGCGCGCACGACCGCCATGCACTGGCAGGTTCACAAGGGAGGAGCCGAGCACTTCCGTTGGCTCGAGCGGCAGGGGAAGGAGCGGCGAATGGAAGTTGCGGTCGCCATTGGCTGCGACCCCTCCACCATGCTGGCAGGCATTCTGCCGCT
>JAKAWO010000180.1 GCA_021827255.1 Acidobacteriota bacterium
CAGCTTGGTCTTTTCTTCCGCTGAGTATTCCTTGAGGCCGTAAGGCGGATCAGTGACGATGGCGTCAATGGAATCCGCCGCCCGCCGCTCCGTCCATTCCAAGCAGTCGCCCAGGTAAAGACTGTATCGCGCCATCTCTAACTCTCGTCCACGTTTAAGGCAATATGACCACGAATAGTGATGCCGTCTGGGCGGCCGGGAAAATCCTTCGGTTCGTAGAAGCCGGCCGAAGCCGCTTCGGCGAGCATGGGCTTGGTCGGCTCCCGCAAAGTAATCAGCGCGCCGATGGCGGCTTGCCGCCTCGTGCCAGACCCTCGGGTAAGAACGTCTGCCCCATTTTAGACCGCCCGTGCTAAGATGCGCCATTGCTCCTATGGATAAGAATAAACCGGGCGGGTCGAAACCAAAATCGCAGTACAGGTATGGAATTGCCGAGTGGTACGGAAGGCCATTCCTCGCCCTTACTGAGCAAGAGAGGAGAAATTTCGCTCAGCTCCAAAAGATTCTGAAGAAGGCGAGGCCGGCGCAGGCCTGCCCCTTTCAGTCGCGCCAGGGGCACCCCGTCGCGTGCAACAAGGAGGGCGGTGTGTGCTCGCTGAGATTGTACGAGCGGAGAACGGATTCCGGGCTGGTGCGTCCGGCTTCCGGAGAGCTTGCGCACATCTCGACAACTTGCCCGAGCCGGTTCGAAGAGGATCAAACCATCTACCGCTGGGTCAGTGAAACGATATTGGGCTGCGAGAATCCCCTTGTCGTGGCGGAAGTTGGGTTCTTGGAGCGCCCGCGCCCAGAGGCGGGAGCCGATACGCGCGGCCAGGCTGGGGATGACGTCGGCAGGATTGACAGGGTTCTTGTCGTTCCGAATAGCAAGCCCCTCGCGTGGTGCGCGCTCGAAGTTCAAGCCGTATATTTCCAAGGACGCGCCATGAAGTTCGATTTCGAGAACATTCTGCAACACTCGGGACAGGCTCTACCGTTTCCTGCGGCACCTCGCCGCCCTGACTACCGCAGCAGCGGACCCAAGCGGCTCATGCCCCAGCTTCAGATCAAGGTTCCGTCATTGAGACGGTGGGGCAAGAAGATGGCGGTCGTGGTTGACCGCGCCTTCTTTGGCGCCATGGGGAAAATGGATGTAGTGAAGGACGTATCGAACTGCGACGTGGCGTGGTTCGTGGCGAGCTATGACGAGAGCAGCGGCGGGATTAGGCTCCGGCGCGGCGACTTACACCTGACCACACTCGAGCGATCCGTTGAGGGCTTGACGGCCGGAACCCCGGTTACCCTTGATGTCTTCGAACAGCGCATCATTTCCAAGCTCCAGCGGCTCCCCCAGCCATGAGAGGTCCCGCCCCATCAAGGCCTCCCTCATGATCGAGTGATGAGTGTTTTTCATGGCCACCAGCGCCGTTTGCAGCCCGTGTTTGGCCGCGAGTCGGCGTATGGCCGGGCAGTCGTCGTAGCTCATCAGGAAATCGCCCTTGACACGGGAGACAAGGCGAAAAAGCCTTTCGTGATCGACGTTAGAGTGCGCGTACAGCCGTCGGCCGGCAACGGTGTACGGCGGGTCGATGAAGAAGGCCACGTCGTTGCGCCGCGCGTTCTCCGCGATAAGCGCCATTCCGTCCCCCGCGACAAACCGGATTCGATGCCTTTCCTCCGTAATGGTCCCGATGCGCCGCCGCAGTGTCTGGGGGTACCAGCGAGAAGCGAGACCCCGCCCGTTTTCCCCTCGCTTGAACAGTCCCGCCCCGGGAGCGATGATCCCGCCGCGCTGCACTCGATTCTTAAGGATGGTTTGAAACGCCCGATCGAAGAGAGTCTTCGGCCGTTGGCTCAGCCACCACTTTACGGATTCCGGCGTGAATTCGAAAGAAGCAATTTTCAAGGCTAGGCGTTCACCCTGGATGCTGAGGATCGTCTTCCAGACCGAGGCGATGTCCTCGTCAATTTCACCCAAGGTCAGCCTCTGGGCAAGGCCCTCGAAGAGCGCCGAGAGGCCGACAATTGCTCCGCCGGCGAACGGCTCGATGAACTCATGAGGGCGGCGAGGCAGCGCCCTAAGCCAACCGCGGACATAAGGCACCAGCCACGTCTTCCCACCAGGGTAGCGGAAGGGACTTCGGTGGGGGACGGACGCGACGTTGATAACTCGCGGCGTTGCGGGTGAAGCTCCCATGGCTGACGATTCTACCAAAAAAAGGCTCCGACGCAACCCTGTGCGAGACGGAGGCAAAGCCAAAAGACGGCGCGAACCGCCATCAGGTCGTTCCGGCCCAAAAATCAAGGCAACGCTTGAATCAAATCGGGGAGCTGGCGCGGGCCGCTGGTGACCATTTCCTGATAAACGGCTTGCGACTCCAGGCCCCAGTGCCAGGTGTCTCCAAACGCCGTGATTTGCGCCGCGGATTCTTCGCCGCTCGCTGTAGCGCCGAGCTTTAGCTCGGCACTTGCCGACCTGAAGGTCAGCGCTACGGAGGCATATGCTGACCTGAGGGTCGGCGCTACCGCTGCGCCGGTGGCGTTGGAATTGAACGTCGGGCCGAGGTAAATCAGGTCAACCGATTCGTCCGCGACGTACTGGCGGAGAGTCCTTAAGTTGTCGCCAAAGCCGCTCGGCTTTGCTCGCGGCCCTGAGCCCGCCGAAGGGTCACGCTGGTTTTTCCAGTCCATTTGCGCAAGAGCATAGCACAAGATAGGAATTAGGAATCGTGGATTCGGAATTCGGGGCCAGGGACTAAGGACGGGGAACTCTGCCGCCGGGTTACGCCGGGGGAGGGGCTCCGCAACGCCTTTGCCAAGCTCCAAAAGCCCAGTTACAATACCTAGGATGGCGACTCTTTTTCAAACCGCCCTCGGCAAGGTGCTCGGGACGAAGAACGAGCGCGACGTCAAGCGCCTGAGCGGCCGCGTGGCGGCGATCAACGACCTCGAGCCGGAGCTCGCGAAACTTCCCGACTCGGAATTCCCGCTGCGCACCGAAACCCTCAAAAAGCGCCTGGCCGACGGCGAAACGCTCGACGACCTGCTGGTCGAGGCCTTCGCGCTCTGCCGCGAAGCCGGCCGCCGCACCCTCGCCATGCGCCACTTTGACGTGCAACTGATCGGCGGCATGGTTTTGCACGAGGGCAAAATCGCCGAAATGAAAACCGGCGAGGGCAAAACGCTCGTCGCCACGCTGCCCGTCTATCTGAACTCGCTTGCAGCGAAAGGCGTCCACCTGGTCACGGTGAACGATTACCTGGCCAACCGCGACGCCGCCTGGATGGGGCCGATTTATCGGCTGCTCGGCCTGAGCGTGGGCGTGATCGTGCACGATATGGAGGACGACGAGCGCCGCCTGGCCTACGCCTGCGACGTCACCTACGGCACCAACAACGAGTTCGGCTTCGATTACCTGCGCGACAACATGAAGTTTGAGCTCGCCGATTGCGTGCAGCGCCGCCACCACTACGCCATCGTGGACGAAGTGGACTCCATCCTGATTGACGAGGCCCGCACTCCCCTCATCATCTCCGGCGCGTCGGAAGAATCCACCCAGAAGTATTACCGCGTGGATAAGATCATTCCTCGCCTCAAAGAAAAAGAAGACTACGAGGTGGATGAGAAACTGCGCACCGTCAGCCTGCTCGAGCCGGGCATCGCCCAGGCGGAAAAACTTCTCAACCTCGACAACATGTACGACCCCGCGAACATTGATTACATCCACCACGTCTATCAGGCGCTGCGCGCCCACACCCTCTTCAAGCTCGACCGCGATTACGTCGTCAAAGACGGCCAGGTCATTATCGTGGATGAGTTCACCGGCCGCTTGATGCCCGGACGGCGTTGGTCCGACGGCTTGCACCAGGCCATCGAGGCCAAGGAAAACGTCAAAATCGAGAGCGAAAATCAAACCCTCGCCACCATCACCTTCCAAAACTACTTCCGCATGTACAAGAAACTCGCCGGCATGACCGGCACCGCGGAAACCGAGGCCGCCGAGTTTGAGAAAATATATAATCTTGAAGTAGTTGTTATCCCAACCAATAAGACCCTGATTCGGCATGAGCACCCGGACGTCGTCTATCGCACCGAGCGCGAGAAGTTCAACGCGGTCATCGAGGAGATCAAGGAGTACCACTTGCGCGGCCAGCCGGTGCTGGTCGGCACCATCGCCATCGAGAAATCCGAGCGCCTGAGCGCCTTGCTGCGCAAAGGCGGGCTGCTTCCCAAACAACTCGAGGCGCTCCTCAAAGAGGCGCGGATTGAAGCTCCCAAAATCGAGAAGTGGGCGCGGGAGTTCGCGGCGAGCCACGGAAGCGCTCTCGATTGGCTGGTGCGAGCGGGCGTGCCGCCCAGCGCGCTGCGAAAGACACTGGCCAGCAGCCGATTTCGCTCAGTCGTTGAAAATCCGAATGGCCAGCTCGAGGCGCTGCGCGGGGCCTTACTTCGCCAGCGGTCGGACCGGTATTTCCGCGCTGACCCGCCGCCGCTCGGCGGCGCTGCGCTCCGCGCGCTGGCGGGGTTCACGGAGGCGGTTGACGAAAAGCTGCTGCCCGCGCTCGATTATCTGGTGGAAATCCAATGTAGCCTAGATAGGCTGCTGAAGGTCATGGAAGAGCGTGAAATCGCTTTTAACATTTTGAACGCCAAACAACACGAGCGGGAGGCCTACATCGTCGCGCAGGCGGGGCGGCTGGGCGCTTCCACCGTCTCCACCAATATGGCGGGGCGTGGCACCGACATTCTGCTGGGCGGCAATCCGGAGTTTCTGGCGCGGGAGGAGTTCCGCAAGAACCCTGAGAAATACCGTCACCAGGGGATTGACCCTGAACCGCCGGAGCGCCCGCCCGCCGGCTCTCCGGAGGTCTTGATCGCGGCCTATGTGAACGCCTATACGGAATGGCGACGGCGGTGGAACGAGTTTGTGCAGCGCTTCAAGGCGGTCACTGACGCCGAGCACGAGCAGGTGATCGAGCGGGGCGGGCTGCACATCCTCGGGACGGAGCGGCACGAGTCGCGGCGCATAGACAACCAGTTGCGCGGCCGCGCGGGACGCCAGGGTGATCCAGGGTCGTCGCGCTTTTACTTGTCGCTCGAGGACGACCTGCTGCGCATTTTCGCCGGCGAGCGAATCTCAAACATCATGCACCGGCTGGGCATGGAAGAAGGCGTGCCCATTGAGTCGCGACTCATCACCAAGCGCATCGAGGCGGCGCAGAAGGCGGTGGAAGCTCAGAATTTTGAATCCCGCAAACATTTGCTCGAGTACGACGACGTGATGAACAAACAGCGAGAGACCGTTTACGGTCTCCGGCGGCAGTTGCTGGAGGGTGAGGACCAGCAGGTGTTCGTTCTCGATGCGGCCGACCGCGTCGTCAACTGGCTGGTGACCACCTACTGCCCGAAAGAGCAGCACGCCGACGAATGGAACGTCCAAGGACTACGGACCGAATTCTGGTCGCGCTTTGGAATTGATTTGCGGACTCACGAGGAAGTGAAGTTCGATCCTGGGCTGCTGGACGCGGTGACGGAAGTGCTGCAGCGAATCGTTCACGACCGCTACCTGGAGCGGAGCAAGGTGTGGGGCGAGGAGCGAATGCGCCTGCACGAGCGCATGATTATGCTTCAGGTCGTGGACACGCAATGGAAAGACCACCTTTTGGCCATGGACCATCTGAAGGAAGGCATTGGCCTGCGCGGTTACGGCCAGCACGATCCCCTGGTGGAATATAAGCGAGAGTCGTTCGATATGTTTGAGGCGATGATGGATCGGGTGGAGGACGAGACGTTGCGCTACCTTTTCCTGATGCGCACGCCGGAGGAAGAAGAGGAGATGATCAAGCAGTACCAGCGCCGCAAACGGAAGGAGCAGCAGGAAATGCAAATGATGGGCGGCGGCGCCCTCTTAAAGCCTCAACAAGTGATTCGAAAGGAAAAGATCGGCCGCAACGACCCCTGCCCTTGCGGCAGCGGAAAGAAATACAAGAAATGCCACGGGGCGCCCACCGCAACCCCGCCCGCGCCTCCCGCCGCCACTCCGTCCCGCACGCCTGCGACCTCTTCATAAACCCATGCGCCGGCCGACCGCTCACTCAGCGGCTTGATGAAAAGCAAGCGCCGGGATACTTCGCTCCGGCCGACAGCGCGGTAGGCGACAGATCGGCCCCACGCGCCAAAAGCGTTATTACAGCAAATGACCGTGCAACTCGCGGCCGACGCGTGAACTGGGAAGGGCGGAACTGAACCCGCCCTTCGCCCCCTCGCTTTACTGGCCGCTCGCGCCGCCCGGCGAGATCACCACGTACATGCCTTCGCCTTGGTGGATGACGCGTAACAGCGTTTGGCCGGTCGCCTGGGCGGCCAGGCGGTTGAAGTCCTGGACGTT
>JAKAWO010000181.1 GCA_021827255.1 Acidobacteriota bacterium
ATCTAAGTGCTCCCCAATTTCGGCGGGGTTGTTGTCCATCAGGACGGTTCCATTGGCGTCGGTAATTGCCACGTCATAAATCGTGGCGGAGTAACCGACTGCCGAGTTCAGTAATGCATTGAGGCCTGGGTCCTGGGCGAGTTGCGACTGCACGAACGCGAGCACCATCTTAGAATCGAAGGGATTGACTCCGGGAGGGAACTGGCTATGCGCCAGGACGCTGCGCGCCTGCTCGTAAACCTCGTGGGCTAGGTCCCCGCCCTTGCGCTGCACTTCTCCCAGCGCCTGACGAGCGAGCCTGGAGAGATAAACGGCCGAGATGGCCAACACCACCAGCAGGACCAACAGAGAGATGGCGGCCGTGAGTTTAGCTTTGAGGCTGAGCCTCATATTCTTTCAACTTGTTGTGGAGAGTTTTGAGACTAATACCCAGCATTTCTGCGGAGCGCGTTTTGTTGTTGGCCGTAAAGGCCAACGTCTCAAGAATCAGTTTGCGCTCGGCTTGCTCCACGGTCATGCCGGGGCGGAGCTGAAGCTGGTCGGCCTCGCCGAGCGGTCGGGCGCGCCCGAAATCAGGCGGCAAATCATTTTTGCCGAGCACCTCGCCGGCGGAGAGAACTACCATCCGCTCCAGCGTGTTGCGGAGCTCGCGCACATTGCCCGGCCAGGAGTAATGGCGGAAGATTTCCAGCACGCCTTCATCCACGCCGCGAACCGAGCGTTGGTGCTTTCGGTTTAGCTCACCGAGCAGCGCTTGGACCAAGTCGTCTATATCTTCCGCGTGCTCGCGCAACGGGGGCAGGGCGATCTGAACCACGTGCAACCGGTAATACAAATCGGTGCGGAGATGGCCATGGGCCACAGCTTCCTCGGGAACCTTGTTGGTGGCGGCCAGCACCCGCACGTCCACCGTGATTTCCGACTTGCTTCCTAGCCGCCGCAGTTTGCTGTCTTCCAGAACTCGCAGCAACTTGGCCTGCGTCTGCAAAGGCATCTCGCCGATCTCATCGAGCAGCAGGGTGCCGCCGTCGGCCAGCTCGAAGCATCCCACGCGGCGCTCGACCGCCCCGGTGAAGGCTCCTCGCTCATGGCCGAAAATCTCGCTCTCCATCAGGGTTTCAGGAATCGCCGCGCAGTTGACCGCCACGAATGGCTTGGGACGGCGCGGACTGAGATCGTGCAAGGTTCGGGCGACCAGTTCTTTTCCCGTTCCGCTCTCACCGGTGATCAGCACGGAGGCGCGCGAGGGCGCAACCTGGCTCACGGCGGCCATGATCTCCTGGATCGCCTTGGACCGGCCCACCAGACTGCCCAGGACTCCGGCTTCCCGTAGCCGCCGATGGGCCACCTCGAGTTGCCGCAGGCTGTCGTGCTTTTGTACGCAATTTCGCAACTCCACCTGGAGCCGTTTCGGGTTGATGGGTTTTTCAAGAAAGTTAAATGCCCCAAGTTTGGTGGCTTCCACCGCTTCTTCGATGCTGCCCTGCCCGGTCAGCATGATGAAATTGAGGTCGGGGTTCGATTCACGAAGCTGCTTGAGCAGGTCCATCCCGCTCACTCCCGGCATCCGAAGGTCGGAAATGACGGCGCTCGGATTAAAAGAGGCTACCACCGCCAGCGCTTCTTCGGTCGAGGCGACCGCTTGGCTTTGATAACCCCACGCCGCTAGCAGTTCCGCCAACCCCTGCCGCTCGTGCGCCTCATCATCAACAATCAAAATGCGCTCGCCCTTTTGCACTTCCCGGCTCCTTGGGTGCAACGAACTCTGTGGCCATGTCGAAACCACACCACCTCACCCTTTGAGAATGGCTCCATCACTGTGACACCCCTTGGGTTCCGGCTTCCGACGCGGCGTTTACAATTATACGCAAGTTCCCGGTCACTGGCGACACGAAAGCCCGCTCCTGATGGACGCGCGACCGAAGCCGATTTCTTTGTCTGGTCGCGAAGCCATGGGGACGGCGAAACAGCGCCCGGACGTCGCGGGGGCTTGCCAGCGCATATTGCGCTGGGAAGCGAGAAGGCTTCGCAACAAGAGGTTGACTTGTATTTCAAAGCCGGTGTATTAACTGGCTAGGTACGGCCAGTTCCCTGTGGGGCGTAGGCGCGCTTATGGGCTACCGAATCTTGATCGCCGAACCGGAAGAGGCGTGGGCGAAAATTTGCTTTCAGGTGGCGGCACGCCTTGGTCATGAAGCGGCCATTGCCGACTCGCTGCCCCGCATTCTTCAGGCTCTCGATCGCGGCGAAGCGGACGTCCTCCTGGCGAATGAATCGTTTCCGGGACTTGACCAGCGTGAGTTGGCGAAGCGAGCCCGGCGTCGGATGCGTCCCGTGGCGGTCGTGCTGATCGGTCAGCGCGAGTCGAATCGCGATGCCGCGGGCCCGCTTCCGCAAGGCTTCTCGGAGCGCATCTGGAAGCCCTTTGGCGCGGAGGAGCTGCGGAGGGTCCTTGAAAGCGTTCTTGAGAGAAAGACGCTGAGTCAGGAAAATGCTTTGCTGCGCGAACGCCTCGCCGCACGGCGCGAGTTGGGCGCGCTGGTGGGTTCTTCCTCCAAGATGCAGCGGGTTTATGACCTGATCGTTAAGGTGGCGCCCACTCGTCACCCGGTTCTGGTTCTGGGTGAAAGCGGCACCGGCAAGGAGCTCGTGGCCCGCGCCATCCACTCCTTTGGTCCGGCTAATCAGGAACCCTTCGTTCCGATTGATTGTGGTGCGCTTTCCCCACAGCTCATCGAAAGCGAACTGTTCGGCCACGTGCGAGGCGCCTTCACCGGCGCGAACCAGAGTCGCACCGGGTTGCTCGCGGCCGCTGGCAAGGGCACCGTCTTTCTGGACGAGATCGGCGAACTGCCCATCGAGCTCCAGGCCAAGCTGCTTCGCGCTTTGCAGGAAAAAGAAGCCCGTCCCGTGGGCAGCAATCAGAGGATTCCCCTGCTGGCGCGCATCATTGCGGGCACGAACCAGCATCTGGAAGGCGCGATCACTCGTGGAACTTTTCGCAAGGATCTTTTCTTCCGCCTGAATGTGGTTTCTATCAAGCTGCCGCCTTTACGCGAACGCAAGGAGGATATTCCCGCGCTCGCTTACCGCTTTTTGGAGCAGTTCGCTGGAGCGGGTGGCGAAATCCAGAGCCTTTCGCAGGAGGCCTTGGGCCGCCTGATGAGTTACGATTGGCCCGGCAATGTGCGCGAGCTAGAGAATTGCATTCAACGCGCCGTCACGCTGGGTTCCGGCCCGGAAATCCAGCTTCACGATTTGCCTTCCAGCTTGCAATATGGCGTGGCGGGCTCGGAGCCGCGTTCGATGCCAACCCTCCGGCAAGTGGAAAAACGCGCTATCCTCGAAGCTCTGGAAGCAAGTTCCGGCGATCGGTTGCGAGCAGCTAAACTGTTGGGGATCGGCAAGACGACGATTTATCGCAAGGTCAAAGAGTACGGCCTTGAAAACTCGGCGCGGTCTGAAGCCGCCCGTTAGCGCGCCTCCCCCGCCGCTCTTGCGCCGGCGCAGCCCCCGCAGCGAAGCAGGCTCGGCTGATCCTAACCAGATTCAGTCGGCGGCCGAAGCCGAAACGCCTCCGCCGGCCGGCTCTTCCTCCGACCAATACTTCCGCCAGCGCGAGCCACCCATCGTGGTTGGGTAGGCCGTCCTTGCTCTCTGTCCCACGTGAGGCAACTCTTGGATCTGGCAAAGCAAGGTTATTGGCCATCCTTTTGCTAGAATCACAAACGGCTTGCCTATGGCCAGGATCGCGCTCGATGCCACTTACACGGTTGACCCCATGCCTTCCGGCATTGCAACCTATTCTCGCCGTCTGATTGGAGCATTGGCAGAGATCGAATCCGAACATCAGTTCCTGCTGTGCTATCGCCTTTCCCGATGGGCGGAGCGGAAAACTTTCCTTTGTCCCACTACTCCGGGCGGAAGGCGGAACCCACGCTTCAGCGTGCGCCCCTATCAGCAAGGGCTCACGTTCTGGCTCCCTTGGCGCGCCGAACTGTTCCACAGCCTGGCCCAGCGTCCTCCCGCATTCCACTTCAAGCGCGAGGTTGTGAGCATCCATGACGTCTTTCCGCTGACTGGCCTTGCCTACTCGACCCCAGAATTCCGGCGGAAGTTCGGGCGCCTGCTGATTCAAGCCGCCCATCGAGCGGCTCGCATCATCGCCCCGTCGGAGTACACTCGCTCCGAGTTGATCCAGCATGCTGGCGTTGACCCAGCAAAAATTCGAGTGATCCCTTACGGCGTGGTCACGCCCACTTCGCGCCTCACTCCGAAAGAGGTCGTGGTTGAACGCGGGCGACTGGCAGGCAAGGGCGGCGTCATCGTGCTGAGCGTTGGAGTTCTCCAGACTCGGAAGAACGTAGTGAACGCGTTGCGGGCGTTGGAGCTTTTGCCCTCTGAATACCGAATGATCTTCGCGGGGGGCAACGGTTACGGCGCCGAGGCCATTCATGATTTTATTCGCCAGCGTGCGCTGAGCTCGCGGCTGACGCTGGTCGGCCACGTTGACGCCAACCGCTTGCTGGCGCTCTATCAATCTGCCGACGTCTTCTTGTTCCCGTCGCTTGAGGAAGGCTTCGGCTTGCCGATCCTCGAAGCCATGAGCTGCGGCCTACCGGTCGTGGCGGCTAACACATCCTCACTGCCGGAAGTCGGGGGCGCGGCTGCGCTCTACGCCGAGCCGCTCGACCCGTCCGACATCGCTGCCAAGGTGCGACAGGCAGTTGAAGACCCTTCACTTCGGCAGAGGATGGCGGCTGCATCGCTCGAGCGAGCCCGTCAGTTCACTTGGGAGCGCACGGCACGAGCTACTCTGCGCGTGTACGAGGAGGCGCTAGCCTCGGAGAGTTGATGGGCACGCGAGGGCTCAGCTCAAGCGACGCGCCGTTGAGGATGGGAATGAGCTGCAAGGTAAAGTTTACACAGTGTCTCCAAATGACACACAAACGCCAAAATAATTGGAATTTCCATCACCACAATTTAAAATAAGTTATGTATTATCATTATGTTACATTCATATCAAAAAATTGTCCCAAATGTCCCATTTGTCCCATTTGAGAGCCATCGTGGCAAATAATAGCCTAGTTTGCTAGGCTAGTGAAACCGCGAGCGGAAGGGCGCAGCAAGTGGCGGAGAGGTTGAGCATGATAGGTCGGGGGCGTTTTCCAACAAACGTTCGGGCCTCGAGGGCCGGAGCCGCTCCAAAAGCCCGCGGCAATTTGCGAAACGCGAGCGGCCCAAGTATGATTCGTGTCGAACGCCCGGAGCCGGTGCAGAGCCTGCGCCACGCCACCCGACCCGGCGCGTCGAAGGATATCGTTTTGAGCCAATCCGCCCCGCGCGGGAGGTGCTGAAGTGGACCTTAGAACCCTTCCCAACCCGTTGCCCGAGTCCCCGAAGGAAAATGCGTCCGGCCCGTCCACGTTCGACTACATCACCAAGCTGGCCGTGCCCGTGCTCGCGCTGGTGACGCTGATTGCCACTCAATCCCAACAGCAGCCGGCGCTCACCTGGGGGTTGCTCGGCCTGGCTTTTCTCTCGGTCTTAGTGGGTTTTTACCCGCAAGCCGCGCCGTGGCTGAAGCGGCGGCGCGAGGCGCGCCGCGACGAGCGGCTGGCCCGGCGGGAATTCGCGAAGCTCCGCCAATTTGTTGAAGATTTTGGCCGGTTCGTCAACAACCAGGGTGGCGACTCGCTCGAATACGTCCTTGTGCATGAGGTTTTCCAGGGACGCACCGATAAGCTCTCGGGGCTCGGCATCCCAAGCGCCAATCTGTTCCAAGGCTTCTGGTCGAACCTCAGCCAGGACGTTGCGACCGAAAAGCCAAGCCTCGCCGCCTTCAGAACCTTGAATTCCGACCTGAGCATGCTCGTTTCGCTTTACAGCAACTTCTGCTACCGTCCCATTTTTGAGAACCCGCCGCAGGACTTTCGCAGCCAACTCACCGACTCATACAGGAGCAGCCTCAACGCCTGCCGCGAGCGTTTTGTCACGTTTCTCAACCAATACAGCTACTTCCTCAAGAGCCTCGATGCACCCTTCGCGGAGCGATACGTCGGGCAGAAGGAGTTCGATCCGCCCAAGCCGCTTTGAGAGTCGCGCGACCGCGCGCGGCCCACTTCCGAATTCCAATTTGTCTATCGCCGTTTCTGCTGCTGCCACTTGTAACTCCGGGCCCCAGCAGGTACACTCCCATTCAATCCTCAGTGCAAAGGAGCGATTTTTGGCGGCTTCGCTCGCGACCTTCAAAGAAGCGGTTGAAAAGCTGATCCACCGATTCGACTCTGATCGCTCGCATTATCTGTCCAAGGGCTACCCGGAGGCCCAGGCGCGCGTGGACTTTA
>JAKAWO010000182.1 GCA_021827255.1 Acidobacteriota bacterium
ATCTCATTTTTAAGCTGTTCCGGCGCCCACTGGGCACGGCCCAGGAATAGGCGCAGTTTTGAGGACGGGTTCTCTTTCTTGAGTTGGGCGACGATCGAGCGGGAATCGAAAGTCAGATAAACATCCTGGTAGAGGCGCAGCGCGCGCGCGGGGACCTTGGAGGATTGGAAAACGAGGCTGGGTACGTGAACGTCCACCGGCCCTCCAAAGTAGGCGGTCTGGGTGCGGTTCTTGAACGCCGCATTTCCCGGAAACAATTTGCCGAGCGGCACCCGGGCGGGTTTGTTGATGATCAGACCGACGACCAAAGGCAGTTTCGCGGTCGGCAGCATCAGGACGACCGAGCGCTCAAAGAAGGGATCAAGAATCTCGCGACGCGCCACCAAAAAGACCACTTTGCCTTCGTCGGGTTGAGCCGCGCGGAGGGTCCTGCCTAAAAAACCGAGCGCAACACAGGCCAGGGACAAGCTCAGGACCACCCAGCGGCCGAACTGACTTTTGCCGGATTGTACGGTTTCCTCAAGCGGCCCGGACGTTGTTCAGGATCTTGACTATATCACATCGAACCTAACCCAGAACCCAAACTTTGTCCCGGCAATAAGGCCGGATCGCAGGGTCAGTTTTTCGCGCGCGGCCGAATGGCGCAGATCCCCGCAGGCTAACGGTGGCGAAGGAAGGCAGGGCCGCCGTTGCGGTAGGGACGGCGGTTGGCCACCGCCCCCCGCACAGATCCGGACAATCTTGTCTTCCAGCGCCGGGACGCCGAGCGGCCTTCGCCGCGATGGCGGTGAACCCGATGGAGCCTTCCGCTTACCTCCACGGCGTCGGTGTCCCCGAGTAAGGTGCTTTCGCGGCTGAATACCCGGCCCGCACGTTCCCCTGTCAACGCTTCGTCGCCGCCTTCACAGGCAGCTCCGCATGACTCGGGGCCGATGTGGGTCGCTAATCCTTCACCGTATGGCTCTTTCATTCACTACACCTCGCCGGTCTTAACCGGCGCACGAAGGTAAAGAAATGGGAAACAGGACGGCGTGGGTAGAAGCTCAAACAACTACTTGATTTACAATATCTAATGTGGTACTACGGTGTGTGTTTGGAGGGGCTCATCGCGCCGGGCGTCAAAGCCCGGCCTTGGGAAGCGGGGTATTGCCTAACGGTCGGGAGGTTGGTTCTCTGAAAGCGGCTGGATCCAAGGGGATTTCGATCAGCGCCCGGACAAAAGCTGGCAGGGCGCCGGCGCCGCGTCGAAGTGCGGCGGCGAAATCCGGCAATGGGGAGGAACGCTTGATCTCATCCGACACAACCCTGCGGGAGAATTTTCACGTCAGTGAAGCCGCCTTGCGGCAGATCGAGCTGACCTATGACGAAACGCTCCGGGCGTTGGGGGCGGCGCTCGACTTGCGGGACACGGAGACCGCCGGGCACTCCGAGCGCGTCACGCGCTATTCGCTCCAAATCGCGCGAATCATGAAGTGTCCGAGCGAGGAATTGACCCAGATCGCCCGCGGCGCGTATTTGCACGACATCGGGAAGATTGGCATTCCAGACGCGATCCTGCGCAAGGAAGGCAAGCTCGATCCGGAGGAAGTGGAACTGATGCAGGCGCACGTGCGCATTGGGTACGAACTGATCAAGCAGATAGCTTTCTTGACGCCGGTGGCGGAAATCATTCTCGCCCATCATGAATTCTACGATGGCTCGGGCTATCCGCAGGGGCTGCGCGGCGCGGCGATTCCGAAGGGGGCGCGCATCTTTGCGGTGGCCGACGCTCTCGACGCCATAACCTCCGACCGGCCCTACCGCCGCGCCCAGCCGTTCGACGCCGCCCGCGAGGAAATCCAGCGCGAAGGCGGGCGACAGTTCGATCCTTCCGTGGTGGAGGCGTTCCTTTCAATTCCCGATTACGCCATCCGCAGAACGGTGTTGGAGGAGCGGCGACGCTCGGCGCGGCTTCCGCTCCGCACCCTCGTCAACTGCCGCACCCAGGATGATTCTGAATTCCTCTCCACAAGCTGGGACCTGAGCGAGACCGGCATTTCCTTTACCAGCCGTCGGCGAGTGGACATTGGACAGGAGCTGGACCTCGAGTTCACCCTGCCACCCGCCACGGAGAGGCTCCGGGCGCGCGCCAAAGTCGCCCGCCGAGAGCTGCCCGACCGCCTGGCAGTTCAATTCGTCGCCATTTCGGGATCTGCCCGTCAAACGATCCAGCATTACATCGCTCAGCGCATCCCGGTGTAGTTTGCTTCTCTCGGCCGACTGCAGCCCTGAGGAAACACCGCCGAGTTCCCACCTGGAAGGGGCATGCGTATAATAATTTTCTGAGGGACGACGGACAGAGACCGGGCGCGATTCCCGGCGGCGGCGCTCCGTTGTTGCGGGGCATGAGCGGTGACCGCTCAGGGCGTTGAGAGACCCGGGGTCCTTTTGCCCTTCGTTCAACAGCCGGCGGCAGCGATCCATACAGCTTTACGTGCATTTTACAAACGGTGGAAACCCGCCTGACGCGGCAGTCGTCTAATCCTGTTTGGAGTCATCTCAGATGAAAACTCACAATCTTTGGACGATGGCGATTCTGGTCGGCACCTTCTTGCTGCCGGTCGGAGTCGTCGGCCAGCCGGCGCAGGGCGGCGCGGCGTCGCCCCAGTCGGCGATCGGCGTGGTGACGGCAAGTCAAACCGGACAGTTCACCTTGCGCACGGATGCCGGCTCCAGCCTGGCCGTCCAGGTACCGCATGGGATCATCATTCTGCGCGTTCCGCCGGGTGCCAAAAATCTGAGTTCGGCGGTAAGGATTCCGCCCAGCGAGATTGCGCTGGGCGACCGGGTCCTGGTTCGCGGGAGCGTCGCGGCAGGCCAGAAGGCGATGACCGCCGCGTCCATCATTGTGATGACCAAGACGGATATTCAGAAAGAGCATGCGGCTGAGCGCCTTGAATGGCAGCAGCACGGGATCGCTGGAGTCGTGAAGGCGGTTGACCCGGCGGCCAAGCAGATCACGCTGGCGGTGCCGAACGTTCCTCCCGCGCCGACCAACCCGACGCACTTGGTGACCCTGACGCTGGCCTCGAACCCCACCCTTCTTCGCTATGCGCCGGATTCGGTGAAGTTCAGCGAAGCCAAACCGGGCACTCTCGACCAAATTAAGCCCGGCGACCAGGTTCGCGCCCTCGGAACGCTGAGCGCCAACGGCGACGCTTTCACGGCCCAAGAAGTGGTTTCGGGAACGTTCCGCAACATTGGCGCGACGGCGATTTCCGTGAATGCGGCGAACCACGTGTTGACCGTCAAAGATCTGGCCACGGGCAAACCGCTTTTGGTCAGAATTGGCGCTGATACGAAAATGCACACTCTTCCACCGCTCGTGGCGATGATGATCGCCAGATTCAACTCGGGAGGCGGCGGAATGCCGGGACGGCCCGCCGGGGCTCCGGGCAGCGGTCCGCCCGCGAGCGGCTTTCGCCGCCCAGGAGGATTTGGCGGTGCGGCGCACGGAGGGCCGAGCGGCGCGCCCGGCAACTTCAACGCCATGCTCAACCGAACCCCAACGCTTCCGCTGAGCGCGGTGAAACCCGGCGAGCCGCTGATTGTGGTCAGCACCGAGGGCGCCAAGCCGGGCGAGGTGACGGCCATCGCCGTGTTGGCGGGAGTCGCGCCGATCCTGGAAGCCCGGCCGAAGGGCAGCAAGAAGGTTAGGCTTGGGCCGTGGAACCTGAGCATCGGCGGTGGCGGCGGCAGTGGCGGTGGGAGTGGCACGGGCGAGAGCGGCCTGGGAGGCGGGCCTTAGCTCGGCGCTCAATCGGCGGAGGGTGCTTCCTGGCGGAAAGTTGTCCGCAGCCGGAGCGCAACCGCAAGATCCGCCGCCCCAGGCGAGCGTTTCCCCCCGCGGGCGGCAGATTCCTATACCTTTTGCTTGAGGAGAAGAGAATGAGTGGAGTGCATCGTAGTTTGGTCGAGACCATCGCCCTTTCGATGGCGCTGTTCTGCCTTTCGGCAGCGTCGTTCGCCCAAACAGGCGCGGTCAGCCTGCGCGGGCAAGTGACGGACCCGACGGGCGCCTCGATTCCCGGCGCCACGGTGACAGTGACGGGAGCCAATGGCGTGATCCAGCAGGCTCAAACGGATCAACAAGGCCGATACGTTTTTCGCGGCCTCGCCGCGGGCAGCTACACCGTCGCTATCACAGCGACGAATTTCGGCCCGTTTGAAAAGACCGGCGTCCTCGTCGCCCCTGGCAAACCCGCGGTGGTGAGCGCCCAACTGGTGGTCACGCTGCAAAAGCAGCAGGTCACCGTGCAGACGGGGACCGCGAAGCTCAGCTTGAATCCGCAAAAGAACGCTAGCGCCCTGGTCATCAAAGGCGCGGCCCTCAAGGCCTTCTCCGACGACCCGGATGAGCTCCAAACCGAGCTTCAAGCCCTGGCCGGGCCGGCCGCCGGGCCGAACGGAGGCCAGATTTATATTGACGGGTTCGCGGGCGGCCAGCTTCCACCCAAGTCCGACATTCTGGAGATTCGCGTCAACACGGATCCTTTCACGGCCGCTCATGCAAAGCTAGGCTATGGCCGCATTGATATCATCACCAAGCCCGGCTTCCAGAAGTTTCACGGGGAACTTTTTACCTTCGGGAACGACTCGGTACTTAACTCGCGCAATCCTTTTGTGACTCAAGAGCCGGGTTACCATTCTCTGTTCTACCACGGAGACGTTGGGGGGCCACTGGGCAAGAAGGCATCCTTCTTCTTCAGCATCTTTCATCGGACGTCGAATGGCGTTTCGGTGGTGGATGCTCCGGCGTTGAATCAAAACTTTCAACCCACGACCCTGAACGAAGCAGTGGCAACGCCATCCTCGTTCACGTTCATCAGCCCTCGATTCGATTTCCAGCTCGGTAAAAATAATGTGCTGACGGTCATGTACCACCACTCGGGAGGCAACACTACGAACAGCGGCATTGGGCAGTTCAATCTTCCCTCGCAGGGCGTCAACACGAATCATTCGGAAAACGAGCTGCACCTCATGGACACGCAGGTGATCAGCGCAACCACGGTCAACGATCTGCGCTTTGGCCTGACGCGCGAAAACAACACCACGCTCCCTGCCAGCCTTGCTCCGACGCTCGATATCCGCGGCGCCTTCACGGGCGGCGGCAGCAGTGGAGGCCGCGACCAGGAGTCCCATTGGCACAGCGAGTTGCAAGACGAGGTTGAAATCACCACCGGCCGGCACAACATCACCTTTGGCGGGCGGTTGCGCGACATTGACGAATCGGACACCACGACCGGCGGGTTCAACGGCACGTTTGTTTTCCCCTCCCTCACCGCCTATCAAATTACGGAGCAGGGTCTGGCGCAGGGAATGAGCTTGGCGCAGATTCGGGCGGCGGGCGGCGGGCCAAGCCAATTTTCCATCACCGCAGGCATCCCACTGGCCACGGTCAACCTTTGGGACGTGGGGCTTTATGCCGAAGACACTTATAATGTTCGGCCGAACTTCAACCTGAGCCTGGGTCTTCGTTTCGAGTCGCAAAACCACATCAACGACCACGCGGACTTCGCTCCGCGCGTCGGCATCGCCTGGGGTCTCGGCCACGGCGCCAGTCCCAAGACCGTGGTGCGGGCCGGGTTTGGGATTTTTTACGACCGCTTCGGCCAGAGCGACATCCTTCAGGCGGAGCGGCTGAACGGCATCGCTCAGCAGCGGTATGTGGTCAATCAGCCGGACTTTTTCCCGACCATTCCGCCGGTGAGCACCCTCGCGGGCGCCACAACTTTCCCGACCGTCTATCAGATTGATCCCAGCCTGCGCGCCCCTTATACGATCGAATCGGCGGCCAGCATTGAACGGCAGGTCGCCCGCAACGTCACGGCGTCCGTCACCTACATCAATTCGCACGGCGTTCACCAACTGTTGACGCGAGACATCAACGCCCCACTGCCGGGAACGTATAATCCTTCGGATCCTTCGAGCGGCGTGCGGCCGTTCGGCAACGTGGGCAATATCGATCAATACGAATCCGACGGCATCTTCAATGAAAATCAGATTATTGCCAACTTCAGCGTGCGCGAGGGCGCGGGCTTGACTTTGTTTGGCTTCTACACGCTCAGCTACGCCAACAGCGATCCCCTCGGCGGCTTTCCTATGAACCAGTACGACATCGCTGAAGACTACGGGCCGGCCGGCTTCGTGATTCGCAACCGGGCGCTCATGGGCGGCACGTTTGCGGCTCCTCTCGGATTCCAGTTCAGCCCCTTCGTGAACTTCAATTCCGGCCGCCCTTACAACGTCACGGTCGGCCAAGACCTGTTCGGGGCTTCGCTCTTCAATTCGCGGCCATCCTT
>JAKAWO010000183.1 GCA_021827255.1 Acidobacteriota bacterium
GATCTCCCTGCCGACGGTCTCCAGTAGGCCTCTCTTTTTAGGAGCGCGAAAACCGCCTCAGAGTTGTAAGCCAGCCTTGCCAAACCCTGGCGCTCCGCCTCATCTTAATTACACCCTGACCTTGGCGGGGCGAATCTTGGTGATGGGACAGTTCCTGGCCTTTCAGTGGAGGGCCGATTGCTCGGCAGCGGCGTTTCGTCAGGTTTCAGCGATGTACTTGCGCGCTCAGCAGGCGGGCAAGAAGATTGTCTTGAGGAAAACCCTGCCCCAGATGCTGGCGAAAGCCCTCGGCCCAGCGCACACCGGCGCATTGACCGGCTTCCTCCGCCATCTTGAGCATCAGGCTTTCAGGATCGGAGATTTGCTGCTGGGTTGCCAGCCACGCCCTCTGGCTCCGATGGCAAGCCAGCATCGCCTTCTTGTGTTTGAGCGTCTCCCCAATGTCCACATACATGGCCGACGGGATCCTCTGGCCCAAGATATCCTTCCGCCCCAACGGGTCGGCATAATAGAGATAAGGAACTTCACAAAGCGGTTTCGCCGCCGGCCGGCGCCCCGTCCGGTAATTCGGGGCCATGGCTCCGAAACAAGCTGTCTGGCAGAGCTGGCTGGTGGTTTCATGGTCAGCCATATAATCCGCAGGGGAATGTGTAAAGGATACTTGGGGGCGGCGGCGACGGACAAGCTCCACAACCCCCGAAAGCGTCGTGCGATCATAAAAGATCGAGAGATCTTTCCCGCCCAGGCACGCATAGCGAGCGCCAATTTGCCGGGCGGCTTGCGCAGCTTCGCCCTGCCGGATAGAGGAGATTTTTGCCGGCGACAACTTGACGCTGCCGCAGTCGCCCGCGCTCATGGTGGCGATCGTAATCACAGCGCCTCGCGCCGCCAGCAGCGCCAGCGTGCCGGCGCACAAGAACTCCGCGTCATCAGGGTGGGCGAACAAAGCGAGGACTCGAACCGGCTGCTGCATAGACATTCGATTGGGGCTTCACCAAGAGGACCGCGTGGGCTGACCTACGGCAAAGCACGGCGGCTCACATGGCCCGTTTGAATTCACACGCCAGACGATAAGTCCCCCAACTCACCTCCAGGCGTTCGCCGGGGCCGCGCCGGATGAACGAAACCGTAACCTTCTCGGAGGGCATGTGAATCCTTTCGAGCGTCATAGGGGCTTCGGCGAGCTTAGTGCTTGGCTGATATTGGGCGATCGGCTGGCTCGAAACAATCAGGGTCCATCGGCCCGGTTCCACCCAGCGCACGAACAGGAAGTGTTTCCCCGGCGGGACCTTGGACCCTCCAAAATCGAGCGGCGCATTGGATTCGATCGTAGTCGGAATGTCCGCGCCCATTCGCCACACCTCGCCCGGCTCGATCATTTTCATGGGGTCGCGGCCGTTGAGCTTAGGGCGGCCGTACCGGATGGTGATGTGCGCGCCGTCGAGGGTCGCCTTCGCCAGGCCGATGTCGTTGCCGTGGGCGAGCAACAAGGGCGGCGTCACCATCGCGCCGACCACTCCCAAGGCGATCCAACGGAACCTGCCCCTGGCTCCCCGTTCCTTTTGAAGGGGGCTCAGCCGGCTCATTGTCCTCCCTTCTTCGCCGCGTATTCGTGCTCCGCTCTTTGAAAATACTTCCAGTGGAAGAGCAGGGCATACTGAAGATACTTTTGCAGGTAAGGCCAGCCGTGATCGCCCTCGCGCAGATAAAACTGGTGGGGGAAATGCCTGTCATTTAGAATCCGATTGAGCATCTCGGCGCCCACCTCGAACCCATAACGATCGTGATTCCCGCAGTCAAAATAGATTTTCAGCCCTTTGAAGCGGCTCGGATGCTCGGCCAGCGTCAGCGGATTGTTGGCATCCCAATAGGTTTCGGAGAGCGGTGAACCGAAGGCGTGCTGCAGCACTCGCGCGTAAAATCCCCACCGCCCTTGAGTCGGGACAGGGTGAGGAAATTTCGGGATCAGAGCGGCGCCCTGCGCGCTGACGGAGCCAAAGACGTTGGGATGGAGCATGGCCAGGTGCAAAGCGCCGTAGCCGCCCATCGACACTCCGCTGATGCCGCGCGCGCGGCGGGTAGGAATCGTCCGGTAATGCCGATCAATATACGGCACGAGCTCCTGAATGAAGAAATCCTCGTACCGAACCTTGCCATCGTAGGAGTTAACGTAGAAAGTGTTGTCGGCATCCGGCAGCACAACAATGAACGGCCCCAGGCGCCCGTCCTGGAGCATTTTATCGAGAACGTCTTTTCCGCCGTGGTCAATCCAGGCTGTGTCGTGCTCAAAGAGGCCGTGCAGGAAGTAGAGGACCGGATAGCGCTCGGGCGCCGCGGCCGCATAATTGGCGGGAAGGTCCACACAGTAGTTCACCGGCCGTCCGAGGATGGCGCTTTGAAGGTCGCTGCAATGGGTGACGGTCGGCCAGGTAGCCGCGGCGCACGAAAGCGCGCCGGTGGTGAGGATGAAAATGCCTAGGGAGACCGCCGTGAGGAGAACAACCTCTCGGCAAACAACAGGGCGGCGGAGGGGGCGTGACCGAGGAATCATCGGCTAGTGGGGTCGAAGAGTTGTGGCCGCCGCGCCCTCGCTTCCGACAAAGATGTTGAGCTTGCCGCTCTTCGAAGTGGCCCCGATGTCGCCCCCGGCGTCGCGTTCCCCGGCGGCGTTCGCGCCGTAAATGCTTCCATGGATGCCGCGCAGCAGGCGGTGGCCGTTTTTCGTCTTGCTGGCGGCGAAGGTTTTGTGGTCGGACGTCACGTTCCCCGTCGTATGGAACTCAGCCACGACGGGAACTTGAGGGGCTCGCGTTTTTGTTTTCTGCTTCGCGGTTTCGGCTTTGAGAGCCGCCTTGCCCGCTGCCCGCGTGCTGACCAAGGTCAGCTCGCTCAAGGAAGGCTTCTGAGCAGGATTTTGGATCGCCGCGGATTTGGCATTCGGGCGCTTGGGTGAGGATGGCGCTGGCGAAGAGGTCTGCGCCCCCAGAAACGGGCAGAGAATCGCCATCATCAAAACGAGTCCAATGTAAGCTCCCTTTCTGATCAAACCTTATCCCTCACCCTGGTTTCCGCAAGTGATATTGTGCGTCCAGGCGGGCTTCGAGTCAAGCTTCGGCGATGGCCGCGCGGCGGCCGGCGGAGCGCTCCAGGGCGGCGCGGAAGCGAGCTCAGGCTGACCGCCATCACGGAACCGGAACTAGGTTGCCCGCCGCGTCGAATTGCGGCAGGAACGCCTCGCGCGACCGTCGCCAGCCGTCCAGCCGCGCCGCTTCAGCCGAGAGGCCGGCGGAAATTGCGAAGCGGTTCACGGCCAGCGTGCTGCGAATCCAGGCGATTCGTTGGCGGTCGGCGGCGGGGCTTCCGAGTGCGGCCAGCGCGAAGTCGAGGGCGCCTCGGTCGGCGGGAAAATACATCGGCAGCCGCGCCATGGGGGCATTGAGCGAGGTGCGGACGTTCACGTAGGTTTTTTCCAGATTGACCTTGCGGTAGAGCCGCTCGTGGATCAGATCCGCCATGCCGACTCCGAGCGCGTTCCCTCCGCTCTCTTCCGTCAGGTCGCGGACGTAGATCAAGCGGATCGCGGGCGCGTCGCCCGAATGGGTTTCCACGCCGCGCCCGATCACCTTGGCGTCCATGCCCGAGCCGCTGATGTTCTTGCCCATTTCATCCACCACCAGCAGGTCAAGCTCAGAAAAAGGCAGACGGGCCACGAGCCGCCGCGCCAATTCGAGCGTCGCTTCTTCAACGCGGAGGATCTCCTCCGGCCGGGCGGCGCGAATCGCGGCGAGCTGGTGCGCTTCGTTTTCAACCAGACCCAGCCCGCACAGGATTTTTCCGCTCGCCAGCACTCGGCCTGCCGCAGCGCGAATGGCGGCTTCAAATCCAAGCTGGCGGGAAGCTCGATGGATTTCTTCCGCGCCTCGGATCTTCCCCATGCCCACCGCCATCATTTTCATCAAGCCGCTCTCGATTTTTCCAGAAAAGGCCGTATGCGGTTTGATGCGGTTCAGGACCACGACGCCATCTGCTTCCCATGCCGCGCGGTCGGTATAGACTTCAATGCCTTCCGAGGTCCGACCAAGGCTCACCGTTTCCATGGACGAAAGAATTTCCGCGCCGATGAATTCCGGCGTGACGCCATAGCCAGCCAGATATTCGCGTTGGCCGCTGCCGGTGGCGCCCGCGTGGCTGCCCATCGCAGGAAAGACGAACGGCGCTGCCCCTTGCGCCTTGAGCCATGTACACACTGCACGGACAACCTCACGAAGGCTGGCGATGCCGCGGCTCCCGGCCGTGACCGCAATGCGGCGCCCGCGCAGACGTTCGGCGGGAAGTTGAAGCTCCAAAAGGCAGCGCAGAACCTCGCCCTCCACATCGCCGATCGCCGCCAGGGTCGGGCGGTTCCTTTCAAGAATCCAAAGTTCGCTGAGGGGAACGCCGTTTGAGCTCATGAATGAGGTTTACCGTGGACGGGCGGAATCGTCAAGTCCAGGAAGACGCTAGGACGCCGTTCGTCGTTAGGGCCGCATTGCGTTGCCGCCGGAGTGTGGTAAAGTTTGAAAGCAGTCCGCGAACACGGTCAGTTTCCTTTCCACCGAGGTCACTCGTGGCGACGATGACTCAGTTGAACGTCAGGGTAGAAAACAAGCGCGGAGCGCTGGCTGAGGTATGCTCCAAGCTGGCTGAAAAGGCGGTCAACATTCTGGGGTTTATGGTTCCAGAGCAGCCGGGCGTGGCGGCTGTGCGGCTGGTCGTTGACAACGTCGAGGCCGCCAGGAAAGTCTTCGACACTTTGGGCCTCGCCTGTAGCGAGGAGAAAGTGCTCGCCGCGCGCCTTTCGAACCGACCAGGCGCGCTCGGTAGGTTGACTCGAAAGCTGGCCGACCACAACGTGAACGTCCTATACGCTTATGGAAGCATGGCGAAGGGTGTGGAGGATGCGATGGTCATCATTGGCGCCTCCGACCCGGATGAAGCCGCTAAGTTCGTCAAGTGAACATCGCCAATGGATCGGCAGATGTCAGCGGCAGATAAATTTTCCGCGATGTTACCGAAGGGAACACAATTCGCGGGTGGCCGAGAGGGCTCGAGCCCAGACAATAAACAACCAGTGCCTGCGCCAGCGGCGGGAGCAAGGATGAGGAAGACGCAACAGCAGCCTGAGGCTGGAGCGAGGAAGGCCTACGCCGCGCCGGTGGCGGCGATCCTGAGTGCGCTGGGCTCGCTGGCCTGCTGCGTGCCGCTGGCGTTCCTGGGCGCGCTGGGCGCGGCAGGCGCGAGCGCCCTCTTCGCGGCCGTAAAACCGTGGCTGCTGGTTGTTTCCGCCGCGTTGTTGGCGGTTGGCTTTGTGCAGCTCTACCGCGGCGGGAAATCCTGCCGGCGGAGCGCCGGAAGCGTGATGGTTTTTTGGCTGGCGGTTGTCATTTTCTTGGTGATGCTTTTCTTCCCACAGCAGGTCGCCAACCTTCTGGCGGGCCGCAGGGCTTCTTGAGAGTCTGGAGCAGGGATGAAGAAAGCGCTCATCGGGCTGGTGGCCATCGTTGCCGTGGTCGCGAGCCTGGCGGTATGGCAAGCTGACCAACCGCGAAAGACGCCACCCGGGCAGCCGCCGCTCGAGGCGCTCACCGAGCGAAATCTGGCTGACTTCACGAACGCGTTCAATGGGTTTGATTCGAGTGTCCGGCTGGTGCTACTGCTCTCGCCGACCTGACCCATCTGCTTGCGGGGGGCCTCCGCGACGGAATCCCTGCTAGAAAGAATTCGCCCTTCCAGCCTCCGCGTGCTGGTCGTGTGGGAGCCGATTCTGCCGACCGATTGGGAGCCGCCAACGACGGCCGCGCTGGCGCGCATCCATGGACCCCGCGTCGCTCAGTTCTGGGACAAGCATCATCTGGTCGCAAAGGCGATTGGCGAAGAACTCAACTCCGATCCGAACGGTCCTAAACCTTCCTGCTGCATGGCGCGCGGGTTATTCCTCTTTGGCAAGGGCAGTCTTTGGGATCTCGCCGTCATTTTCCCGAAGCAGGCGGTTTGGCACGGCCGAGCGCCCCAGGCTCTCTTCGCCAACGGCCCGGTTGCAGACGTCCAGCCACGCCTTCGCCGCAAGCTTGGGGCCCTATTGGGGCACGCCAATTAAATCGAATTTTGGGCGCGGTTGGCGCAGAGCGCTTGGCCGCCGACATTAACACCACCTCTCGGTCACAGCGTGGACGCGACAACCCCCTGAACCCTTCAATGGCGGATTTTGGGTTCGACGATCAGCTTGCCTCTCATTTTGAAGTGACCCAAGCCGCAAAAATGCGAGCAATGGAACGGAAACGT
>JAKAWO010000184.1 GCA_021827255.1 Acidobacteriota bacterium
GAGGATGGATTATCGCCATCTGCGACACACGGACTTGAAGGTTTCCCGGCTCTCGCTTGGAACAATGACGTTCGGCTCTTCGACGGATGAGGCGACGGCGCGCCGCATGGTGGAGCGCTGTCTCGACGCGGGCATCAATTTTTTTGACACGGCCAACGTTTACAACAAGGGCGCGGCGGAAACCCTCCTCGGGCGGGCGCTGGGCGACAAGCGCCATCGAGCCATCATAGCGACGAAGGTTTTTGGGAAAACCGGCGAAGGGGCGGACGATTCGGGCCTCAGCCGGCCCGCCCTCCGGAAGGCCATTGACCAGAGCCTTACGCGTCTGGGGCGGGATTATGTGGATGTCTATTATCTGCACCAGCCCGATGACAACACGCCGATCGAAGAAACACTCACAGCCCTGCAAGAACTGGTGGCGGCCGGAAAGATCCGCTATCCCGGCGTTTCCAATTATGCCGCATGGCAGGTGGCGGAAATTCGCGCTTTGGCGCAGAAAAACGGTTTCAAGCCGCCTCACCTCTCGCAGGTGATGTACAACCTGCTGGCGCGCCGCATCGAAGACGAGTATTTGAGCTTTGCCCGGCGTTATGAAACCGCGGTGATCGCTTACAATCCGCTGGCCGGCGGGTTGCTGACCGGCAAACATCGGCCGGACGCCGCGCCCATTCCAGGAACGCGGTTTGACAAGAATCAGATGTACATTGACCGATACTGGCACGAAGACAACTTTGTTGCGGTGGAGGAACTTCAGGACATGGCTCTGCGGGCCGGCAAGACACTGGTCGAGCTGGCGCTCCAATGGCTGTTAAGTCAACCGCAAGTAGATTCCGTCATCCTGGGCGCTTCGACGGTGGAACAGTTAGAAGCCAACCTGAAGGCCTGCGAAGGCAAGCCTCTGGACGAGCAGACGCTTGGCGAGTGCAATCGGGTCGGGGAGCGACTGCGCGGAGTGGCTCCCAAATACAGCCGTTGACCGCGGCGGCGCGCATTCCCAACCTGCCCGATGAGTCTCGGCCTCAAGCCCCCCCATGAGGAGTTGAGAAACTCACTCCACGCCCGGAGCCGTCACGGCCTAAGCCGTCCGAAAGGACGCCCCAAGCGCGGCAGCAAGCGCGGGGATGCGCTACTTCCTCTTCTTCCCCTGAGCCATCGCCCCCTTACGAGCGGCGGGTGCGGGCGGAGCAGCCGGCGGCGGCACGAGCGACTGCTCGACGTTGGCCGGTAATTTATCCGCATTAGCCAGCAGCAAGCTCACCGCGTAGAGGTCTTCGCCCTTGAGCGAGCTTCCGAAGCCGGGCATCCCGCTCAGGCGGATGCCGTGTTTCGCTTTCCAGTAGGTGACGCCGACAGGATCGTTGACCACCCTGTGGCCCGGCTCGAAAAGCTGGGGCGGGCGAGGGAACATGCCTTTGGCAATTCGACTTGGCGGCTGATTCGGAAAGCCGTGGCAGACTGAGCAGTTTTTCGTGTAAACCCGCGCGCCCGCCAGCAGCACCGAATCACTGGCCTGGGTGGAAAGGGTCTTGGGCGCCTCTCGCCGGAGCACGGCGTGCAGGGCCGTCTTGGCAAAGAATCGCTCGAAAGGCATGGGAGGCGCCGAGGTCGCCACCGGCGCCAGCCCGAGACTGACATAGACGTAAAAGGCTGCCGGAACGAGTAGAACTCCGAGAATAACACCCACAATAAATTTGGTCATCGAGATTCCCACCTCAACAGGAAATTTGCGGTCATGCTCCCACCGCCCAGCGCGGCCGGGGAGCCCAGCACAGTGACCCGCTCCTCGCTCCGGCACGGCGGGCGCGGAATGCACCAGCCAGCTTGCCTGCCTACTTTATTCCATTTCCCTCTAAGCCCAAAGGTTATTTTTCATTTCAAGAGAGTGGGCTTGACGGTTGCAGAAGCCTGAACACAGATTTCAGACCTTCGCAACCTGCGGGGATGGTCATCGTCTGATGTGACCGCCATCAAAACGGCCTCCTCTGGGTTGAATTTTAGGATAGGTTTTCGAGGTGAGGCTGGCAAAAGCCCAAGGCCGTTAACTCGCTGGACTGGAGGGTGCAAAATTCAAACTTCGGGCAATGGGCAAATGGATAACGAGCCTTGCCTTAGCCTGCTTTATTCACGAACGGGCGGGGAAGGACGAGGTTGAGGCGTAGGGGGCGACCTGAGCGTGATCTCGGAAGTCTGGCCGAGGCCTTGGGGGTGGCAGGTCTGGCTTGGGGGCCGGAGGAGGGAAAGAAGCGGGGATTCCGAAGACACCGCGGCCTCGCGGCTGGCCGGGGCGAAAGATTGGGACGAGGCGGAGAGAAGGCAGGAGGTTACCCGCTCGAGGCGCCGAAGCTGAGGGCGATCTGGCGGAAGCTGGCGAGAAAGGGGAACGCGAGGGGGAGATGAATCACCACCCGGCGCAGGGAGCGAACCACGCGGGCGCCCAGCTTCAGGAGCCGCTCGCGCAAGGTCCAGACCTGGGCGCACGCGCAAGCGGTGCGGGCCGCCCGCAGGCGCAACTCTTGCATCAGCACGTAAGCGGCGGCGGTCATCAGCACGCGAAACTGGTTGGCCCAGAAACGCGTGCAACTGGTGCGGTCGATCTGGAGCCCCTCGTGCAGTTCCTTGATCCGGTTTTCGATGTCGCCGCGCTGGCAGTACACGCGCTCGTAAATCCACGGCGGGCTCTGCTTCAAATTGGTGATGACGAAGCGCGGATTGTCTTTGGGCTCGCGGCCGGGATGGCGGACGACCTCGGCTTTGAGGATCACTCGCCGAAGCCGCGGCCACTTGCGGGCCCGGTAGCGGCACTCGCTGTAGACGTGCTCGGTCGCATCGCTCCGCCGAGAAAGCCGGCGCGCTGGGCGCATGGCCGGCGCAGCCCGGCGCTCCAGCACCGCGTTCTTGGCCATCGCCACGGTGTATTCCAGGCGCGGTTGGGCATCGAGAAAGTCCAGAACTTCGGGTGTGGCGAAGCCTCCGTCCAGGCGCCCGCGGATCACGGCACCGGGAAAGGCGCGGCGAATCCGCCCGAGCAGGCGACGCAAGATGTCCACCGCCCCGCGCCCCGCCGGAGCGTTGCCCGGCTGCAGCACGGCGGTCGCCAGATATTGTTCGGCCTCGTCGTCGAAGCTGAGAAAACCCAACAATGGCAGGTAGCACCAGGTGTCGTAGTGACCGTTGAAGAACGAAAGTTGCTGCGCCCCGTGGGTGGGATCGTCGGTTGGGTCCAGATCGAGGCTGACGCGGCGGGCGCGACCGTGCAACCGCCGCCGATGCCGTTCGATCACGCAGTCGGCCAGCGCCTCGCCCAGACGATAAAGCGGCTTGCGGTCGGTCGAGTTTTCAAAGCGCGACAGGGTGGGCTGCGAGGCCAGATCGTCACCCTCCACCGGATCACGTCCGACCAGCAGCTTGTGCACCGGATCGGAAGCCAGCCGCGCCGCGTCGTTCGCGTCCGCATACCCGCAGGCGATGGCCATCACGCGCTGCGTGAGCATCTCCGACACTTCATGCTGCACCTTGCCGGCCTGCCGCTCGTCGTCCAGACACGCGGCCAGCGCCCTGATCAACCCCAGCCGCCGGTCGGCGGCTCGGAGCAGGATCGCGCCGCCGTCGGAACTGCCCTGCCGTTGGTCAAACTTCGCCATCACCGGCTTGGGGAAAATATCGGCAAACAACAGGCACGGCGTTGTGGCATCGTGGGTCAAGCGAAAGCCCCCTTGGTGGTCTCAAGCCTGCGTCCCAACAGCCTTTTACCACCAGGAGGCTTTTCGCGTCTCTAAAAAACGTGAATTATCCGGGTTAAAGGCAAGCCGGTTTGGGGGCGCTATGGGTTTGTGGATGCGTTCGAGCCGTTGACTGGCTGGGTGGACACTGATGTGCTCGGCATCGACCAGGGCATCACGCTGCTCAGCGCGGAGAACGCTCGCACTGGAAACGTGTGGCGCTAATTCATAGCCAACAGAGAAATAACCGCCGCACTCGACCGCGTCGACCTGCGCGGCCCGCTGACTTGACTGGCGACACTACGAAATGAGTGCAAGGCCTCAACGCAAGGGGAACCGGGAGAAAGAGACTTGGTCTTTGTCATTTGCAGCACGGCTTGGCACAAATTGGGATGTGCGACCGGTTGGAGCCTAACCTGCGATAAATGACGATGCCATTACGTTGCCTATCGCCCACAAACTCAGGGGAGGCTTGAATAGGGTATTCTTCCCGTGCAGGGCGTGCTTTGGGGGAGATTCGAGAGCCGGACCGCTTGCTTTCCGGGCAAGCGACCCTTCATTTTCAGCGCCGTTTGAGCGGCGATAGGATTCCGAATCAGCTTGAAATCCAGCAATTAAGGCTGCGGTTGCGTGGTCAAGTTGCAGTTCTGTTCCCCCAAAGGCGATGGGCTGGTTGAATATTGGTTGAGTCTTGTTCCCTACCGATCGGTCGGTTCGAAACCGGATCGCGCAAGTACCGGAAAACAAGCTGGTCTGGTCGGGGCGCGCGGATTCGAACCGCGGACCTCTTGCGCCCAAGGCAAGCGCGCTACCAGGCTGCGCCACGCCCCGAAAGATCGAATGTGAAGTCACGGCCATCGCCGACCGGTAGTGTTTCCGATGGTTCGTCGGCCGCGCCCGTTGCGTATTAATCCTGTACCATCCGTGCTGCGTTCAGTATGCCAAGATGGAATCCTGCTGTCCAGCGGCATTCGGCCCCGCTCGATTTTGACTTCGCAGTCCCAGGTCGAATATAGTCCTCGCGTGGGATCGGTAGTTTCCGCGCGATAAACGGAGCCGTTCGGATCGCTGGATGATACGTTATGCGGATCGCCATCTTTGGTCTCGGCTATGTCGGCAGCGTGACCGCCGCATGTTTGGCCAAGATGGGCCACACGGTGGTGGGGGTTGACATTGCGCCACGCAAAGTCGAAAGGGTGAATACGGGACATTCTCCGGTCGCTGAGCAGGAGCTTGAATCGCTCGTGGGGTGCGCGGTACGCCAGAAGCGTCTCCGCGCCACACTCGACGGCGTGGAAGCATTGGCCGGCGCGCAACTTTCTCTGATTGCCGTGGGAACGCCTTCGCTGGGCGATGGTTCGGCGGACCTCAGCGCCGTGAAGGCTGCCGCGCGGCAGATCGGCAAGGGATTGCGGCAGGCGCGAAGTTTTCATACGGTTGCCGTTCGCAGCACAGTCCCTCCCGGAACCACGGCTCGTGTCCTGATTCCGATTCTCGAACGAACCTCGGGCAAGAAGGTGGGCCGTGACTTCGGGGTTTGCTTTCACCCTGAGTTCTTGCGGGAGGGATCGTCCGTGCAGGATTTCTTTCATCCGCCCAAGACGGTGATCGGCGCCGGTGACAAGCGAAGCGTCAAAGTGCTGGCGCGATTATGGCGACCCGTTCGAGCTCCGCTCTGGGTGACGTCGCTCCAATCGGCGGAGACGCTCAAATACGCCGAGAATGCCTTCCACGCCCTGAAGATTTGCTTCGCTAATGAAATCGGAAGCCTGGCGAAAAGTTGCGGCGCCAACGGCCGGCAAGTGATGGACATCTTGGCGCGCGACACCAAGCTCAACCTTTCACCGCTTTATTTGAAGCCCGGCATGCCCTTCGGCGGGCCGTGCTTGGGCAAGGATGTGCGAGCCTTGTGCGCCGTGGCGCGCCGAAATCGTGTCACCCTGCCGTTGGCCGGAGCAATTCTCAAGAGCAACTCGCGCCATTTGCGCCGCGCCGTGAAGCTGGTTCTGGCCACCGGCAAAAAAAGGGTTGGCGTGCTGGGTCTCGCCTTCAAAGCCGGCACCGACGACGTGCGCGAAAGCCCGGTCATCGGCTTGATCCGCGAATTGTTGCGGGCCCGATGCGCCGTGCGCGTCTTTGATCCCAGGATTCATATGGAACGGCTGGTGGGCGCCAACCGGGCCTATGTCGAAAGACAGTTGCCCGCTTTCCCCCGGTTGCTGGCGCGGTCTTGGAAGGAATTGCTCAAGACATGCGATGTCGTCGTCCTGGCCTCGAACGCTGCGGAGTTCATGGCTTCCGCTCCACGGCTCAAACGTAAAGTTGTGGTGGATTTGGTTGGTCTTCTGCCGTCGCAAGCAAGTTCCACCGGCCGATGCCTTAATCTCGCCGGGTAAATTTTTCCCTTGAACGAGCGCCATAAGCCTGATAAGGTACAAGGGTCATATTTTCGGTTTCGAGGAAAGGGCGGGTGAGCGAACCGCCGGGGCCAGCTAAAAAAAAGTCTTGACAAGGAAGATACGACCGTATAAGAATCACACGTCGCAAGAAGATC
>JAKAWO010000185.1:0-2563 GCA_021827255.1 Acidobacteriota bacterium
TGGGCGTTGGTTTCGAGAAAGGCCGCGTACGGGGGCTGGGGCTGGGCCGCATTGAGCGTCGCCAGGTTGCGGGTGAAGATGCCCTTGAACTGCACGCCGTCGCCGCCGCAATGGTTGGGCTCGCAGGCGTCGTGCAAGATGCCCCTCGAGTCCGTCAGCTCGGCAATGGCGGCCTCGGCGATCGTCTGCGCTTCCCCCAGCAACGAACTGTTCTGCGTCAGTTGCCAAAGCGCCGTCAACCCGCCCAGGATGACGCCTTGATTGTAAGTCCACGCCGTTTGGCCATTGTTCTGACAACTGGACGGGTCACTGCTGCTTATTGTCAGGCCGTCGTTGATGAGGTTCTGCCCATTGATCATTCCCGATTGCGAGAACCATTGCCATTCCTTTTCGGCCCACTGGAGGTCGGCGGTTTTGGTCGTCGAGCCACTAGCTCGCAGCGCCAGGTTCGCCGCCACGTCAAGGAACAGCTCATTGGCGATGGCGTTTTTGTAGGTGTGGGTTTTGTTCCACCAAATGCCCCCGTTGCAGGTGCTCCCATCCCATCCCGTCGTCATGTCGGAGAAAATCGCCTCCGCCATGCTCAAATAGCTGGTCTGCCCGGTCACGTCATACGCCTCGATCCAGGCGAGCGCCCACCAGCCTTCGTCATCGTAATATTGGTTCAGAAAACCCCCGCTCTCATTGCGGGAGAAGGTGTTCGAGATCACCGGAAGATATTCCGAGGAACCACTCAGCCTCGAATACACCCCAAGCACGGTGACGGAGTTGGCGGCGTTCCACCATCCCGTTGTATGCCACAGGCCGGTCGTCGGGTCGTACCAAGTCTGAAGCTGTTGGATGCCCAACCCTGCAGCCTGGAGGTCTCCCGGCATTGCCGGCGGCGGGCTCGACACCGAGGGAGCGACCATCGAACTCCCTCCGCCTCCGCAAGAGCTGAGAAAAAGAACGGCGAGCGCAAACATCAATGGCGCTCCAAACCTGAAGCGCATGGCTGATCACCCCACTATAATATCGCCGACAAGAATAGCAACAGCAAAACAGGCCTGTGAATGTAATGCCTCAGTTTCGGTCTCGCCGCCGGTAAGGGTCGGGTGAATTTTCGTAAGGAGCGGATGATTTTCTGCTGGACAAATCGAAGTCTCTTCGCCACCCTAACCCTGGGGAGCAGCGAAGAGCGGTCCCCAATCCGCATTCACCTATCGTCCCCCTTACCTTTTGTGCTCGCCGCTTTTCGATCTCCGAACTGGAGATGATCCAAGAGGTGGCCGCGCAGCGCAGCGCGCGAAGACTCACCGGTTATTTCTTCGCCGGTTTTTTCTGCTGGGCGGCCTTCAGAAGGATGATTTTGGCAAGCACGTCGCCGTTCTCCTCCAGATCGCCCTTCACGCGCGCTTCCATCCCCGTGCGAAGGTCGGAACTGTTTCCGGCGCTGCCATCCGGCCGCGTGATTCGCGTTGCCGAGTTATAACGCACCACGAAAAAAACGTTTCCGCCCGTGTCGAGGTGAAACTTTCCCGATGAGACCGCGCCGATTTTCCCGGACACGGTGAAGGGCATGTTGGGATTGGGTTCCGTGTTCTGTGCTAGACCGCGAGCGGGCAAGGATAGAAGGAGCAAAACCACAGACGCGACGGCAAGGCAGGCAACGGTTTGAGCCGGCGGGGCTTTCATTCAGAGTCCGCCCTCGGCGACCGACGCTCGCCCTCCGAGCGCCGAGCTTCCGACAGCCGCCGGGCAAGCGCTGTCTCAGGCAGAGTCATCGCCATCCTTGGCGGGCCAGCGGACGGTTACGGAAATGAAATGCCCAAAAGATTCGAGACCTGCACGTACTCGATGCCGGCCTCGCCCTCCCGCAACGTCCCTGGCCGACCCGTCCACACCACGCGGAACGGGGCAGAATCCTTTCGCAGCTTGGGGCTGACGGTCACCTGCATTCCCTTCTCAAGGCGAGCTTTCGTTTTGATCCGCGCCCCAAACTTGCTGACCGTCAGGATGTAGGTTTCCTCCGCGAAAGGCTTGCCCTCCGGCAGCGTGCCCACGATGGTCACTGGAATCCGCACCTGCACCCGCGTGCTGCGGCGTAATGAGGCCTGGCTGTTTTGCGCCACGGATGCTCACCTCGCAAACGCGCCCGATTCCGCGCACTCGCCTGACATGCAGAATTTACCACAACCCGGGAGAAGATAGTAGCTTTGCGAGCTCGGGGGCAAAGCTCGGGGGCGCGCGAGCCTCACTTCACGTCCACCCAGGCGCCAGCGACGCAGGTGTAAAGCGTCGAGCCGCTCGCGCCAGCCGTGTCCGAGTACAGGCTGCCGGTCGTGCAAGCGCCGGTTGGCGCGGCTGCGCCCGACGACCAGCTCGGACCCGAGCCTCCTCCGATTTGGACCTGGCCTGTTCCACCCACGCCTCCGTTAGCCGTCAGAAGCACCTGCCCGTCCAGGGAGAGGGTTCCGTTGTTGACGCTGCTCATCGTGATGCTCGGCGTTGTCCACCCTGACGAGAGAAAGCTGATAGCGTTCGGCGACCGGACGTTCAAATTGTTTGAGCTGTCCACCCACAT
>JAKAWO010000185.1:2573-6267 GCA_021827255.1 Acidobacteriota bacterium
CTCTGGGCCGCGCCGGTCGAATCGAGCCAGCGCAAGGGCAGGTTGTTGTAGTAGGTTTCCGGAGTGCCTAGGCTAGGGAAGGAGTTGCCCGCCCAGTTGGCCCGCAGCGTGTTCGAGGCGCCGTTCGGGTTGTTGATGCCGCCGCCGGAAGTCACGTTATTCAGCCCCATCAGGCTATTGCTGACCACGGTGTTCGAGCTTGCGCCGGTATCAAGGTTAATCGAGTAGCGGAACTCATTGTTGGCGCCGAACTGGAACATATTCCCCACCATCATGTTCCAGCGGCCGTTGGAGTAGATGCCATCGGCAACGCCTGGACTCGAGGTCCCGGTGAATTGGTTTCCAATGACGGTGTTCTGATTTCCGGTTCCAAGATTGATGCCGTCGCCAGCGTTGTCAATTTGCGAGTCGTCAATCCAGTTCCCTCCGCTGCCGGCATCCATCAGCACGCCCGCGCCGCCGTTCCCGCCAAAATCGTTTTGCACCATGCGGATTCCGCCGCCGCCGGAAAGCTCGACGCCATTGTTGCCGTTATTCTCAAACTCCGACTCCTGGATGAACAGATCGGTGGTATTCACCACGTACAGGCCATCACCGCCATTGCCGAGGGAAAACAACTGCTCGATCTTGGCGCAGCAGCTTTCGTCGCTTGATGACAGGAACTCCACCCCATGCGACGCCATGTTGCGCACAGTGACGTTCTGGAGCGTCACGCGCCCCGACTTATTGACCAGCAGGCCGACCTGGGCGCCGGCTGGGTCGTTGCCATCGAGAGTGAGGTTGCGCAGCATCTGCAGCTCGTTGTTGCTCGTCGATAACCCGTCGCCCAACTCGACGAGCTCCGCAAGATTCGCGCCTGCTTTGGCTTGAATTTCAGTGGCGTTCGGGAAATACGAGTTCATTCCCTGCGGCGCCCCGGAGATGGAGGAACTGGCGTAAGCCAGAATGGGCGCTCCCACCACGAGCGTGGTGGCCCCCAGGTGGAGCGCCACGGGCTTATTGTCCGTTCCGGCGGCGCTGATCCCCTGGCCACTGGCGGTGATCCCGGAAGTTGCCTCGGTCCAGTTCGCGCCGATGGCGATGGCGCTGTCCCAGAGATTCTGCTCCGTCTCGGTTCCCGTGGCAGTGGAGACGTAAACGTTCCACCCCTGATCCGAAAGCGCCCCGCCCGACGCGGGAGAATCTACGACGAGCACATCGTCCGCCGGCACCGCCAGGCTCGCCTCCGGTGAAGCAAAACTCTCGCCCGCCGAGTCCATCCAGGTAACCTTGACGTAATACGTCGTGGCAGCAAGCGTGCCGCCCGCAACATAAGAAAGCGTTGGGGCCGAGGACGGGCCGCTGAACGGTAGCGAGCCGACCGTGAACCCGCCCGAGCAAACCTGCGTGCCTGAAAAATCCGCCATCACCACGCCGCCGGTCGCGGGAAGATCGTTCATTGCATTCTGGATTTTCGCGCAGGCGTCGGCGCCAGCAAAGGCGTCGGCGTAGCGAACGTTGTCGCGATTCGCCTGAACGCTAGCTACGCTCTGCGCGAAAATATCGGGCGGTCCCCAAGAGACGATGGACAAAAGGAAAGCGAGCAGCGACAAGAGCAGAAAGCTTGCCGCTCGCTGCTTAGCGCCCGCCCCTCGCCGCGCGTCGGTGATTGCTGCTTCTCTCACCATAAGACCGCCTTTCCCGTCACGCCCGACCCCGAGCTGACCAGATAAAGATTTGTTGCGTCGTACATCGTCGGCGACTGAAACCAAATCGCGCCGCCGGAAGTCATCAAGAAAGCCGCGCCAACCGGCGCTCGCCCAAGAAAATGCTGCGCCGTAAAATTCCCTGGCGCAGCCGGCGCGAGCGAAACTGCACCAAAAATCCTTGTCCCCTGGATCGCCGCCGTCACCGCCGTCGCGCTCGTCACCACTTGGCCAATCAGCGCGTCGCCCACTGCGTTCGGCGTCGGATTCGGGCTGTAATAGAATCCATTCGTCGAGCTGTACCAAAGATAATTGGTCGCGCTGGCTGGCGCGGCAGGGAGCGTGGGCGCGGACGTCGGCGCGTAGCGATTGCCTTGCGCGTAGAGCGCGCCCACCGCGAGCCCCGGGGTCAGCGTGGCGCTCGCCGAAAGCGCAAAGCCGCTGGTCACGCCAGAAATGCCGAGATCGGTGAGCAACGGCCCCAAGGCGCTCGTCGCCTCAATCGCCGTCTGAACGTCGTTCGCATCCTGCAACAGGCTGTCAATGATCTGCCAGTTGGTGTCGAGATCATTCTCGTAGTTTTCGCCGTGCTGCGGCTCAATGATCCCTTTGCGCGGCAGGACGGTTCTAACAATGGCCATCGCTTAATCTCCACCTGTGCCTGGCGTCAGCGTTTGGGTCAACCGCTTGGCGCGGCAGCGCACCTTGACCATGCCGTCGTTGGTTGGCGTTTCCGCGCCGCCTGGCTGGTAGTAGCTGACGCGGGTTGAAACCTTCCCAGTCGAATCATCAATGTCGAAGTTGAACCAGAAAAGCTCCCCTTGGCCGCCATTCGAGCTCGATTGCACTGGCTCGGCTTGCTGTCCCGCCACAAAGCCCGGCGCAGGCGCCCGCGAAGCGAATCCAACGATGTTGAACTCACACTCCGCGAGCGAATAGACGTAGCCATCCGCCGGACTCACCGGCGTGGGCACCGTGTCGCCGTTGGCGAACCAGCCCATAAAAAACCGCTCGTCGTTCACCGCGCCAAACTTGGCGTTGTTGGAAATCTTGGTCATCACGTAATCGGTGACGGGCTGCCCAGCGGCCACATCCGCGTCAGGCAGATCGAAGAACCCCGGAATTTGCGCGAGCACCAATTGGCTCATCTTTCCCTCTCAAAAAATCGTTCCATAAGCCCCTGTCGCCGTCAGCGGCCCTTGCGCGGTGACTATCGCCGCCCATTCTGGATAGACGCTGCCAGTTAGCTGGGTGGAGAGCGTAACCGTGATGGGAACCGCTGAAGCCGAGGAAGGCGCGTAGAGCAGGACGGCGCCCTCCGCGCCGGCGTTTCCTCCCACCTCGCCAAACTGGATCAAGGTCTCGACGCCGGAAGGCTCAGCCGCCGTTACCGTGGCATCTGTGACCCAAATCCACGCCACAATCGCCAGCGAGCCGGCGGGAATGTTGATATCAATTAAAGTGCTGCCATTCTCTGTGGGTAGCGAGGTGGTGTTCAGCAGCCCTTGGCCCCAATACGTTTGCCCCACCGCAAGCTGGCCAACGATTTCGGCAATATAGAACGAGTAAGGGTTGCCGATATTTTCAAGGTTCTGGAACGTCCAGCTTGGCGAATCGCCGCCCGTGACGAGCCTTGTCCCAATCTCAACCCGCTGATTTGTGTCTGCCGGACCGAAGTTCACCTGAACCGTCACCCCGTTAGGCAAGAAGTTCGCGTTTCCATCCGACCATGCTTTCCAGCCGCAAACCACGAAGACCAAGGTATTGCCGGGTTGCGGCTGCTTGGGCAGCGTGACGATGGCTGTGCCGGATGCGGTAGAGAGGAACTGGAGCGATGCGGACTGCCGAATCGTTCCTGGCGTCTGCGAGCTGGTCACAGCGCCCGACGGCGCGGCGGAAATGTACATGTACTGATTGAGCTCGGCGGGTGTCGCATTCGGCGCGCTCGGCAAGTTGGCGGAAGCAGCGGCAATCTGATAAGGCTTCGTGAGATTCATAAACCGCGTGTC
>JAKAWO010000186.1 GCA_021827255.1 Acidobacteriota bacterium
CGCTGAACGATTTTCACTTCGGGTACATGCGCCGCATCGGCGACCGGGCAACTTACGGCCAAGGTTTCACCTCGCCATCGGATTTCGGAATCAGCGGCATTCCAAACTGCTTAGCGAGCGTTCCCAACACCGCGAATGGGAGCAAGTGTGGAACGCCGGGCGTGGCCATTACGGGTTACACTGGACTGGCGACCGGTGAGACGCTGTACGAGCCGGCTTCCACGCTGGAGTTCACGGACACGGTGACAAAGATTGTCGGGCGTCACACCCTGAAAATCGGGGCGGAATTCCGCCATTACTCGATCAATAATTACCAGCCCAACGGCGTCGTGGGCAGCTTTAGCTTCTTGGGGGCGGAGACCGGAAACGCTTTCGCCGACTTCCTGCTGGGCACCCTCGGCGGCAACAGCTCGGTACAGGTTCAAAACGCCATGGTGGAGTCGCGGGCTTGGTCCGGAGCCTATTTCATGCAGGATGACTTCAAGTTTACCCCCAAGCTGACGCTCAATCTAGGTCTTCGTTGGCAATGGGATAATTCGTTCCACGAGCTTCACCACGGAGATGCCTTCTTCAATCCCTATACGGCTAAGTGGGAGCAGTTCGGGGTCAACGCTCCCGACAATACCTTCAACAATTGGGATTACGAGATCGGGCCACGGGTGGGGTTTGCCTGGAATCCAGTCGGGGGACTTGTGATGCGCGCGGGCTACGGAATCATGTACGCGGGCTATGCCGGGCATGGGCGGGCCGGAGACGGGCAGCCGGGACCGAACCTATTGGCCACGACGCCGATCAATGCGGGCACGAACTGGTCGAATTTGCCGCCCATCACGAGCCCTAGTCCTTCAGCGATTACGGCTCCGATTCCCGTGAACGGTAACGTGTCGTTCTCTTCTTGGGCGCCCCGCAGCCAGACGCCAACCTACACCCAACTCTGGAACTTCGCGCTGGAAAAGCAGATCGGCTCGAGCAGCGTGGCCCAGTTAGCTTATGTGGGCAGCCACGGCACTCACCTTCCCGTCAATTACGCCTATAACATCTGCCAGCAAACCCCCTTGAGCGCGGCGGATCTTGGATACAACGCCACCACCAGCCCATATTGTCCAAACGCTCCGGCCGAGGTGCTGGCGGCGGGAGGCAACCTCTACGACCTGGTGGTCAACCCCGGCTGGTGGGGACTTTCCAGTTCGGTTTATCACTCTCTCCAAGCAAGCTTTAACCACCGCTTTTCGCACGGCTTCTCGCTGGTCAGTAATTTTACCTGGAGCAAGCTCATTGACGATTCGTCGTCCGACTGGGGCGGATTTTGGTCGCTGGATGTGCTGGGCCAGGACTTCTACAATCGCCGGGCGGAGCGGTCGGTCAGCGCGGGCGATCTCCCGCTCCGTTTCACGATCGCTCCGATTATTGATCTGCCGTTCGGTCCTGGAAGGAAGTGGGCGCGCAGTGGTCCAGCCAGTGAAGTGGTCGGCGGATGGCGCGTCACCGGTATCTATACGGTCAGCGACGGCTATCCTTTCGGCATCACGGATAATTCGTATGGCTACTGCAACGCCGCTCATCTGCTCGAAGACCGGCCGGATATGATTGGTAATCCGTTGCCCAGCGGTTTTCAGCAGACCATTCAACACTGGTTCAATACGGCCGCCTTTGATTTCTCGGGAACCTGTCCGGCGGCCGGGCTAGTGGACCTGACGGGGCCCGGCGATCCGAAAAAGGCGTTCGGAAACGCTCCGCGTTACTTCTCCAACATTCGCGTCCCCGGCGTGGACGATATTGATTTCTCCCTGCAAAAGGATTTCAGGATTCCAGTGGGCGAGTCCACGCGGCTTAAGTTTGAGGCAGATTTTTACAACGCCCTGAATCATCCGCAATTCGGCTCGCCGGTTTCCGACCCGACGCAGCCGACTTTCGGAACGATTAACTATACATCCATCAACAACCGGTCAATCCAACTGGGATTGCACCTGTATTTCTGAATTGCGGGCGACGGCAGGCCCTCCGTTGTCTCGCCCGAGGAGGTGTTTCATCATGAAAGCTCATCCCAGGGCTCGTCGGCTGTACGCTGTTATGACAGGTTTGGCGCTGGCCGCGACGGTGGCGATGGTTTCCGTGACACAAGCCAGCGGCCCCGCCACAGCTACAATTACCGTCTCCGGCGCGCCGGAGGGTCAGAGCGAGTGTCACATCGGCGCGAACGAAGGCGACCAATACTTCAACATCAACGACCTCACCGACCTCGGCATCAACACTTACCGCATGTACGGCGGCATGTCCCGCTGGGAGTGGCAGGACGACAGTTCCACCTTCGGTTCTCCGACCATCGCTCAGATTGAAGCAAATCCCGACGTCATCAACTGGCCCTGGTGGGACGCCGCCATGAACGCCACCGCCCCAACCCAGAACGGCAGCGATTACTGGTGGACAGGCGACTCGAACGTGTGGAAAGGCAGCGCCGCAACGATTTTCGGCACTCTGCAAGCGCATAATATCCGCCCCGTCGTGGTGTTGCGGAACGTGGATAACAACGACAATCCGTCTTGGGCCTATACCCAACTCGATCCGCCCAACACCACCGCCGGGCAGAACGAATGGTGGGAACACGTCTTTGCCACGGTCTATTGGCTGAACGTCCGGAACAACTACAACGTCAACGATTGGGAAGTCCACAACAAGCCAAACAACGATGGCCAGGGGTGGGAAGGCACCGAAGCCGATTATTTCAATTTCGTTCAACTGACCAAGAGCGCGATTGATTACGTCTATCAAACCTACCTGCCGGGCCGGACCTATCATGTTTACGCTCCCGTGACCACCGGCGGCAGCAGCTGGCCGAACGACGCGCTTCTGCAAGTCGGGTCGTATTTCGATAGCATGGATGTCCACAACTATAGCGGCAACATTGACGGCTGCGACGAGACGGTCCACGGCTACATGAACGCCGACGGTTACCCCAACGATCCGCTGTGGCTGGCCGAATGGTCCACTTACCGGGGCCAATACACATCGGTCAGCTTCGACGTGTCGAACGTTATCGGAAACCTCATGAATGGCTCGGCGCCGGGCGACAACTACGTTTACGGGAGCGAAATCTTTTCGCTCTACGACTGCGGAACGTACACCTCCGGCCTGATCGGGCCAGGGGACGTGCCGCGCGCCGGATACTACGCGTTTCGGCTGGCGATCCGCGCCCTCCAAGGCTGCCGGCCCACCTATCTCAGCGCCTCCAACAATTCGAATATCCAGGCCCTCACCACGAAAGATTCTTCGGGCCATGTTTACGTCCTGATGATCGACACCGGCCACACGGCGATCACCACCACGATTAACCTCTCGTCCCTGCTGTCGAGCGGCGCGGGCACCATGTGGGTGTTCGATTCAAGCCATAACGACGTAGTGGTTGGCAGCCCGGTGTTATCGGGCGGGAGCGTGACGGTTTCGCTGGGCCCCGTTTCCGGCGATTTAATCGAATTTTGAATTCTCGCCGGGGCGACGCGGGGCGAGTTAAAATCGAGTCGTACTTTCAAGGCCCGGGTGTTGCCTCGCGCACGGCAACTCAAGCGGCCGCCCGCGCTCGGCAAAGATCTTGTCTGAAGTATGGAGGTGTTCCCCTTGTCGGCATCACGCGGAGCCAGCGTCCCACGCTCGATCTTCCACTTGGGTCTTCTGACTCTCGCGTTCGCGTTGTCGGCACTTTGCGCCGTGGGAGCCTCCCGGGGCGCCGCGGCCAGGCCCTCCGAGCGGGCATGGCAGGTTCCGACGAGCGCGAACACGATGCCCCACTTTCAAGTTGCGAACGGCCGGCCAAGGCTGTTTGTGGATGGCTGGCCCTTCACGGCGCTCGGCTCAGAGATTCCCTGGTGGGGCCTCGTTTACGGGCATTACGACTCGGACTTGAAAGCCTATGACCGTTTGTACCCTGCCGCCGAGGCCCTGGGGCTCAACGTGCTCAAGGTGCCGGTGAAGTGGTCCATGGTCGAACCCGAAAAGGGGGTTTATGATTTCTCCTACGTGGATCACGTCCGGCTCATGGCGCAGAAATACCACCTGAAGCTTATCCTCGACTGGTTCGGACATTATGCCAGCGGCTCCGGAACGATTTATGAGAATCTCACCGGGGAAATGTATGCCCCGTATTATATAATCAGCGACGCCAAGACTTACCCGCGCGCCGTGGACGCGGACGGTGTGCCGCACCCCAACACGGTTTCCTACAATTACCCGGCGGTGATCCGAGCCGAGGAGTCGGCCTTTCGCGCCTTTCTCGGGCACATTCGGCAAATTGACTCCCAAACCCACACGATCATCATGATCCAGGTTGAAAATGAAATTGCCGTATTTGGCGCCGACCGCCGCAACCGGAAACTCTGGCGCGACCACTCGCCGGCCTCCACCCGCCTTTTCCGTGAGAAAGGTTTTACCGACGACTTGAAATACAGCGCCTGGGACTTAAGCAACAACTGGATCCGTCCGCTCACCGACGCAGGCGCGGCGGTTTACCCGTTGCCCTTCTTTCTCAATTACGTGGGTGGCCAGCTCGAAAACGGAATTGTGTGCGGGGCCCCCGGCGAGGACGTGGCAACCTATTTGAAGAATTGTCCGCGCATCACGTTTATCGGTCTCAACATGTATGTCCCAGGCGATAGTACCGCTGATTACCTCCGCCACCGTCTGGACGATTACCGGGTGGGCCGCAACCTGCCCGCGATCACGGAAACCAACAGCGGCGCCGACCCCGTGGCTCCTCGCTTGGCGTACATCGCGGTGGGCGCGTTCGGAGCGCCGCTCTTTGCGCCTTGGGCGTTGAATGTTTCCTATCCGCCGGCCTTCCAACCCTACGTTCTTCGGAACGGCAAGCTGGCCAATGGCGCTTTGGCCTTGCGCGATGCTTACACTTCCTTGCAGAGGGCGCTGCCTCAGATTTCTTATTACGATGATACCCCTGCGCTGCGAGTCTTTCTGGCGGACGTGCCCGGAAAAAGGTTTTCCGAGGCCAAGGACGTGAACGGCTTTTCGGTGAACGTGTCCGGACAAGATAACGGGCAGGCTATGGTGATCCATCCTTCCGGCCACAATTTCCTGATAGTCGGCTACCGCTGCGAAGTCACCCTTCGCTCCTCCGCCTTCCGATGGCCCGCCCTGCAAGGCCTTCGAGTCGAAAGCGGCTCATTTGACGGCAACGATTGGAAGCCGCACGGAGCGCCTTCCTACAGCATTTCCCAAAGCCGCCGGGTTCTCCAAATTGACCTTGACCACCCGCAGGCGATCCGCGTCTCATGGTGAGGCGAGACGCTCAAGTCAAGTCCGATCCGGGAAAACGGCGAGAGAGAAGCTGGTTCTACTTCCCCTTAATTCGGCGGTTGTCCATGCGCGCCGATGGGTTCAAGCTGACGGGGAATTTTGGCGGCTGCATTGTTCTTGGCAGCTCCAGCGGGCTGCCTTTGCGCCCAACCTACAGCCCACCCAGCATGTGTCTCAAAAGATTTTGTGTTCTCAGTATAGGCCTGCCGGGGCCGCTCGCCGCACGAGACGCGGGCGATTGATAATCGCCAATTGCGCGGAGCGCTCGCGCGGCCACGGCCAGGGGAGAGGGGACGGGGCTGGTCCGTAACACGGCCGCGGAAACGGGCCGGCGGGCTGAATCAATAACTTGCGCGATTCTATATTTCTGGTAGAATCGAAATATGCACCGCCGCAAAAGCCCCGGCCCGATCCTTCGCTATGCGGACATGTTCGCGGCCATGGGGGCTGAGTCGCGGCTGCGCATCATGCGGCTTTTGCTGACGGCGCACCCCCAGGGACTGGCAGCGGGAGAAATCCAGGAAGGACTCGGGATTGCAGCTTCTACCCTGTCACACCATCTCGACAAGCTCAAGAGCGTGGGGCTGATTTCGGCGCGGCGCGAAGGCACTTTCCTTTGGTACACCGCCGACACGGGCTCGTTGCAAGAGCTGATGAGTTTTCTCTACGCGGAGTGTTGTACGCGAAGTAAAGCGATCGAGCCTGGCGAGTGCGTTCTGATCGGCCAGGCGCTGACCCAAACGCGCGGAAAGGGGAAGCGATGAATGACGAAATTAAGGATGTGGTGAAGGAAAAATACGGCCAGGCGGCACTGCGGGTGATGCAAGACGGGGTAAAGTCCTCCTGCTGCGGATCGAAGGCCGCCACGGAATGCGTGCCGTCGGACCCCATTACGCGGGGGCTCTACGACAGGGACCAAACTGCCGGAC
>JAKAWO010000187.1 GCA_021827255.1 Acidobacteriota bacterium
ACTTGCCGGCGGGGCGGGGGCAACCGGCGCGGCGCTGCGCCAACTGACGTCGGCAAGCGTTCACGACCAAAATACCTTCGATCGCCCCAACGTAGTTTTGCCTTCGGCTGAGAAGCGCATCTCGGTTTCCGGGCGTAGATTCACTCAGATGGTTCCGGCGCACTCGGTCCAGGCGCTCGTACTGGACTTGGCTTGAGCGCCAACCTTCAACGTTCGCGACACGGGAATTTTTGGGATTTTCCTGCCTATTTTGCCTCTTGACAGCAGCCGCAGGGGGGGGTAGCGTTTCCCGTAGTTGAGGGTGTGGTGGCTGGGCGGCCGCACGCTGCGCCGTCCCAGACCGAGCCCTCGGAGGTAATGGCTATGAAAAGGCTGGCGCTGACAATTTGCGTCCTCGTGCTCGGCGCGGCTCTCCCCAGGGCGCGCCGGGCGGGGAACGCGCTCGCTCAGGAGTGCGACAACGTGTGTTCGGGCGTCACCGACGTCTCCTACAGCAACTCCTTCGGCAATTGCGATTACAATCAGTACGAACTCGAGGCTCAGATGGACGTGAGCCAGACCATCTACGACGAGGGGGAGGGTGACGCCTGGGGCGTGTGCTACAACTACTACGATTGCGACGGCAGCTACACCTAGGGCTACATCAACGGGAATGAGACATTATACGACGATGGGCAAGACCCGGGGAACGAGTCGGAAAGCTTTCACTGGGTGCTGGACGACTGGTCGGTGTCTTATACCAACGTCCAGTGCTCTAACGGTTTCCAGGGTGCTTCGACCCCTGAGTTCGCGGACAACGTCTATAGAACGATCGAGTTCGACGAGTGCTGCTAGTGTGGCGCGTCCCAAGTAGATTTACAGTGTAGTATTCGTGGCACGGCCACCCTGGCCGTGTCCTGACACGGGCGGGACGCCCGTGCCACGTCATGGCGTTGTAAAGGAGTGTTGGACGCGCAACACTAGTCCAGCGCCCCCAACGCTCCGTTGCTTACCGCGGGGCTTGTTGCGCCCCGCTAGCCGCGCGAGCGAGGGGCGCGCCGCCGGGTCGGGCCCGTCTTCGAGCTGACGATAATTTCGCTGATGAGGAGGAAACATGGGACGCGAGGCCAGAATGGCTGCAAGCGGCTTGATTTTTGCCTGCGCGACGGCGTGGGCCCAAGCGGGCGGCAAGGTAGCGTTCAGCTACTCCACGGCGCCGCATCCGCACGTCGAAATCACGAACGACTACCCATCGCCCATCACGGCGCTCTTGTATGTGACCCTGGAACCGGGGCCGGGGGGCCGAGGAGGCGGAAGGGAGATCGGGGGCCTCGACACTGGGGTGAACTGGCCGCACGATCAACCCCTTGCGCCAGGGAGAACCCTATCGTTGCCGGTAGGCCATTTCGTAGGCGTAGACCCGTCGACGCTCCGGCCGCAACTGGCGGCTGTCGTCTTTGCCGACGGCACTTCGCTCGGGAGCCCGGAGTGGGTGGGTGAGATACGCGGGGGGTGGCAGAACCTCTATGACGAAATCGGCAAAGTGGAGGCCCTGCTTAGCAACGGGGTCAAGGCGGGGGTCGGGAAGAACAGCCTTGTGACTTCGCTCGAGGCGATGAGAGGCGCCCTTGCCAAACAAGGCATGCCCCGGCCTGAGGAAACGGCATCCTCCCTGGTCATCGAGAGGGCAATTATTAACCTGAACCGCGCGCCCGAGGGCGGCGTCGTTGGCGACCCGCAGAGAACGGTCCCTGTGCTGCTGACCGACTTCAACGAGTGGCGCGGCGTGCTTCGGCCCTTGCTCGCGTCGCTCAAGCAGCCGACCGGCGCAGGCGCTCCACAGCCTCGGTAGGGGCGGGGGATGCCGCCGCTCGGCGGATGGCTTGTGACGGTCGTCGCGCGCGTGTGCCTGGACATGCTCCGCTCGCGCCAATCGTAGCGGGGAGAACCCCTCGGCGCGCCAGGGGCCGAGGCGGTCCGAGAAAGCGCCGCCGATCTCGACCCGGAGCAGGAGGCGGTGATGGACGACCCCGTCGGCCTCGCGCTGCTCGTCGTCCTCGAGCGGCTGGCTCCCACCGGGCGCATCGCGTTCGTGGTGCCCGACATGTTCGCCGTGCCCTTCGACGAGATCGCCTCCATCGCGGGCCGCACGCCCGCCGGGTGTTCAGCATCTTTTATCTCACCACGATCGGTAAACCCGAGGGTTGGGCCGGCCGCGACCGAGGGCTCTGGGCTGACTCCGCGCCGCGCGCCCTCGACATCCGCACCGGAAAGGTGGTGTGGGATCACGAGCTTGGCCGCTATGACGATGGCGCCGGCATCCTGACCACCGCCGGCCATTTGCTCTTTACCGCTGACACCTCCGGCAACCTTCTGGCGCTTGATCCTGCAACCGGCAAAACGCTCTGGCACATTAACGTCGGCGCGGGCGTCGAAAACTCTCCGATGACCTATCGGCTCGACGGTCGCCAATATCTGGTGGTCGCTGCCGCGGATCGTTTGATGGCCTTTACCCTCCCGAAAAACGTGATTCAGTCGAGCCGTTGAGCGCGACCCGCGTGGGTTCAGCCTGCAAGGCGGCGAAACAGCTACCGAATCACGCCGCCTCCCCTGGAAAGTTGATGAGGGCGGGGAATTTTCAAACCGTTGAGCCCAGCTTGTCCGGCCGGCTCGGGGGTTAGGCGGCATCGCCCTTACAAGCCGACGAGGGCGCTGGCGAGCGCCCTCGTGAACCAGCCATTACGAATACCGCATTTCGAGCAGGCGCTCGATGCGCTTCTGGATGGGCGGATGGGTTGAAAATAAGTTAGCGAACATTTGGCGGCCGGTGCGCGGCTGGCAGATGTAAAGGTGCGCCATCGAGGGCGAAACCTGCATTGGGACACGTTTCGACCACTGGTCAATTTTCTCGAGCGCGCTCGCCAGCGCCTGCGGGTTGCCCGTAATATGCGCCCCCGTTTCGTCGGCTTCGTATTCGCGCGAGCGGGAAATCGCAAGCTGGATCAGCATGGCCATGAAGGGCGCGATAATCATCATGGCCAGAGCCGAAAGCGCCCCGCCTTCGCGGTCGCCGCGGCCTCCGCCGCCCCCAAAGCCGAACATTTCCGCCCACATGACCATGTTCGCAATCATGGAGATGGCCCCCGCGACTGTGGCCACCACGGCGCTGATCAAGATGTCGCGGTTGCGGACGTGCCCGAGTTCGTGCGCCAGCACACCCTCAATTTCTTCGTCGTTGCATAAGTCCAAAATGCCCCGCGTCACCGCGACGGAAGCGTGGTTGGGATTGCGCCCGGTGGCAAAGGCGTTCGGCGAATCAGTTGGAATCAGATAGATCTTCGGGGCCGGAATGTTCGCTTTGGCGGCCAGGCGCTCGACGATCTGATAGAGCCGCGGCGCCTCTTCCCGCGAGATCGGCTGCGCGTGGCTCGTTTTGAGCGCGATCTTGTCCGAGAAGAAATAGGTGCCCAGGTTCATCACGGCGGCCAGAATCAGCGCCAGCACTATGCCCTGCTGGCCGCCCCAAAGCTCACCGATCGCCAAAAATAAGCCGGTCAAAATGCCAAGAAATAGAGTTGTTTTCAGATTATTCCACATTTGCTTTCGCTCCTATGGCTTTGCTCTTCCAGAATTTCCACAGCTATTAGATGCGTTATTCACCATCTCCGTTCTATTTGATCTGTGTGAGCTCACGGATTCTTCCCGCGAACGGTTGGGTAGCCTTTGACTTGCCAATCGTGGCCGAAATTCTGACGGATTTCAACGACCTGCACGTGAGTGTAACCCATCGCGCGCAGCGTGTTGAAGGCCGGACGGATGTTCGGGCACTCCTGCCACGGGCAGCATCCGCAATAGAGGATAATCTGCGCGGTTTTTGGAATCTTAGCCAGGCAGTTTTTCAGCCGCGCCATACCGGACGCGCTGGACGCCGGACCGCAATAGATCGCGCCGGGAACGTGGCCCTGATCGTAAAGTGTTCGGAAACCAACTTGAAGAATCGTAAGCCGCTTGCCGGCTGCGCTTCGCAGCTCCTTGGCCAGCGTCGCGGGCTGAATCACTTGAGCCGCGCGCCAGGGGCCAGCGGCGAGACCCTGCGCTGCAAGCACCAGAATGATCGCCAGCGGGGCGAGCCATGAGAGCATCGGATTATATTCGTTCGTATAAGTTGGACGCCGCATTCGACTTCCCTCCTCCGTTGATGCTACCACATTGGTCGAGGTGCTTGTAAGCCCGCAGTTCTGGGTCGGGACCTCGTTCCGCTTTCCGGGGACCGGTCGATCATACTCTTTTTCGTGTTCAGCCCATCGTCAAAGCGGGCCGTACCCTCCGGTCGGCGCTCCCGCCACGGACGGGGCTGGGCCGAATGTGAGCGCTCGCTGATTCACCCTGCCTGTTGTTATTATCATCTTATGTCCCAATTTCCCGTTCCCACTACGCCGCCAGAGGTCGTGGTGACGCGCCGCCGCTATTGGCCCGTCGCGACGCTGGTTCTAATTGCGCTTTGCTTCGCCGTTTTTTTTCTCGAAGGGCTGGCTGGCGGCTCTGAAAAAATCCACGTGCTGCTGGAATTTGGCGCTTCCTACGGCCCTTTCACCCGGCGCGGCGAGTATTGGCGGCTGGTGATGCCGATGTTCATTCACATCGGCTGGTTGCACATTCTTCTCAACATGTACGCGCTTTGGGTTCTCGGCCCGCTCCTCGAGCGCATTTATGGCTACGGCCGCTTTTCGGTCATTTATGTCGCCTCGGGGATAACAAGCGCGTGGCTTTCGATGGAACTGTCAAGGGCTGTGGCCGCGGGGGCTTCCGGAGCCATCTTTGGCGTCGCGGGAGCTATGTTGACCACGGGGTATCTTCACCGCGAGGTAGTCCCGCCGCGCTGGGCTCGCGCCTTTGGTAAATGGATGGTTATTCTCATCCTGCTCAATCTGGGCATTGGGCTGGCCTTGCCGCACCTGATTGATAACTGGGGACACGTCGGCGGGTTGTTCGGTGGGATGGCGCTAGCGGCCATCATCCCACCTCCTCAATCGGCACCGGCCCTCGGGTGGACTGACGAACAGCCGTCTCAATGGATAGTCGCGTTCCCGATTGCAGTTGTGACTCTGGCCATGTTCGCCACCGCAAGGCACTACCTCAGAGCGCAGAATGTCGCCTTGGTGTTGAAGCAGGGCGAAAGCTTCCGCAAGCAACACCACGACCGGCGGGCCGGGGAGAGGTTTCGCGCCGCCGAGCGCCTCGATCCCACCGACGACCGCCCGCACGATGAGTTGGGGTCACTCTTTCTTAGCGAGAACCGTATTTCGGACGCCGTTCGGGAATATCAGGCGGCGCTGCGCCTCAATCCCGATTCTCCCGACGCCGAGATCGGTCTCGCCGCCGCTTACGCGGAGCAGGGCGACACGGCAAAGGCCCTCCAATGGATGCGAGCGGCCGTCGGCAAAAGTCCCGCGACCGCCCAGGCTCAAGCGACGCTCGGCGACCTTTGTGACCGTGAAAACCTATATCCCGAAGCCATCGCGCATTATGAGGAGGCGCTTAAGCTGAATCCGAATCTGGCTGAGGCCCAAAATAACCTTGCCTGGCTGCAAGCCACCTGCGATGACCAGAAATATCGCCATCCGGCTCAGGCGTTGGCCCACGCTGAGCTGGCGGTGAAATTAACCCACTGGAGAGAGGGCGACTTCATTGATACGCTGGCTGAAGCTTATTATGCCAACGGCCAGTTCCAAAAGGCGGTGGAAACAGAGAAACGGGCGCTCGCGCTCGATCCTTCCAATCGCGAGCTTCAGCGCCACATGGCTAAATATCGCCAGGCCGCTGGCCTGTGAACTTCGCCAACCGCGAGCTTTTTCCAGTGGCTGTTATCCAGGGCAGACGGTCAGGCCAATTACTCGCCATGAACCGGAATCTTTATGCCGGCTTTTCGCGCGAGCGCGATCGCTTCCGAGTCACCCCCGTCGGCGTGCCGCACGATCCCCATAGCCCCATCGTTGGTCAGAACGCGCTCGATGCGTCGAGCAGTTTCCGGAGCGCCGTCGGCCACGACAGCCTGTCCGGCATGCACCGAAGATCCGATACCCGTTCCTCCCCCGCTCTGGACTGAAACCCAACTCGCGCCGGACGCCGTGTTGAGCAACGCATTGAGGATCGGCCAATCGGCGATGGCGTCGCTCGCATCGCGCAGGTTTTCGGTGGCGCCGGAGGGTGAAGTGGCATAAAGATTCC
>JAKAWO010000188.1 GCA_021827255.1 Acidobacteriota bacterium
GCCGCGCCCTCCGCTTGCAACAGCTCACGGACGTTATTGCCAGCCCGCCTTCGTTGTCGCAGATGGCGGCTCTATTTCCGGTGGTGGTTCGCGGGGCACGCCAGGGTGATCCTGTGGCGCAAGCGCTGCTCCGAGGCGCCGCGTGCGACCTCGCGGAGCTGCCCGCGGCCCTGATCGCGCGGCTGGGCTGGAAGCGCGAGGGATTCCCAGTGGCGTGCGCGGGAGGCGCGTTCCGCTCCAGCCGCCTGATGCGCGATGAATTCCGACGTCGGATTCTGCGGTTGGCTCCCCGAGCGCGCGTCTCGCTGCTTCGCCGCCCGCCCGTTGAAGGCGCTCTGACGCTGGCGCGCGGATTGACTTCGCCGGAGCGATCTTGAAATTTCCCCCGGCGACGCATCGTCTTCTTCATCCTCCCCAACCGGCATCCGAAATGTTGTTGCGCGAGGAGAACGGTTTTCATTATGCTGTAGCTTTCAGAACATCTATTGAGGAGGCTCGGATGGCAGCGCAGAAGATTGGTTTTTACGGCCACGTTCGTCAGTATCACGACCTGAAGGCGGAGCTCGACGGCGCGATTCAGAGCGTGCTAGAGAGCGGCACGTACGTGCTCGGCCCGCGTGTCAAACAATTTGAAGAGGAGCTGGCGCGCTACTGCAACCAGCGGGAAGCGGTGGGCGTGAACTCCGGCACGGACGCGCTCTGGCTGGTTTTCCTTGCCCTCGGCTTCGGTCCTGGCGACGAAATCATCACCACGTCGAACACGTTCTTTGCTACCGCCGAAGCCATCTGGCTGGTTGGAGCGACGCCGGTCTTCGTGGATATTGATCCGAAGACTCGGAACATTGACCCCAAGCTGATCGAGGCGGCGATCGGCCCGCGAACCAAAGCCATCGTGCCCGTTCACCTCTACGGCCAGCCCGCCGACATGCGGGCCGTCGTCGGCATCGCCAAAAAGCACCACCTGCGGATGATCGAAGATTGCGCCCAGGCGCTCGGAGCGCGCGGCGCGGATTTCGCCATCGGCGAGCTGAGCGACGCCGTCTGCACGAGCTTCATCATTCAGAAGAACCTGGGCTGCTTCGGCGACGGCGGCGCCGTCATCACCGACAACCCGGAGATTGCGACGGCCGTCCGCACGCTCCGCAACCACGGCTCGCTCAAGCGGTCCCATCACCGCCTGGGTTACAACAGCCGCTTGGACGAAATCCACGCCGCCACGCTCAGCGTAAAGCTGAAGCACTTGGACCGTTGGAGCGACCGGCGCATTGCGATTGCCAGGCAATACGACGCGGCGCTGGCCGGAAGCTCACTCCAGTTGCCTTCCACGCATCCCGGCGACCGCGTTGTGTTTCATTTGTACGTGGTCGAGACCGACGAGCGCGACGCGCTTCAGTCGTGGCTCGACGCTGAGGGCATCACCGCGCTGACCCACTACCCGATAGCGATTCACCAGCAGCAAGGATTTCCGTGGGGCCGGCCGGCGCGCATCTCGGGTTCGCTTGGCCATACGGAACGCTCGGCGGCGCGCGTGCTGTCCCTCCCGATGTATCCGGAACTCACCGACGCGGAAGTCAGCCGCGTGATCGAAACGATCGTGGCCTGGGACAAGACCCAGGTTCGCGCGGCGGCGCCCGCGGCTCGCTGAGGCCGCGCGGTGCGCCGAATTTCAGGTCGCGGTTAGGACTACCGCTGCCGTCCGCTGCGGGGTCAGCCCCTGGCGGATCGTCAAGAATCGGGACGCGCCGAGCTGAGCCGCCTGTGAGCTTGAATCCACAATCTCATCGCTGGAGCTGAAGACCATGAGCGCGCCAAACAACTACACCGTCGTCGTGGCGGGAATGGGCAAACGCGGCAACCATCATGCCGACGCTTTCCACAAAAATAGGCGTTTTGAACTCGTTGGCCTTTGTGACATTGATCGCGAACGGCTCGAGGCTGCGGCCACGAAGTTCGGCGTCTCGGAAACCGGCGCGGACGCCGCCCAGCTCGTCAAAAAAACCCGCCCTGACATTTTCTGTTTCTGCACGCTACCCGGCCTGCGCCTGCCGCTGATTCGCGCCGGCGTCGAGGCTGGCGTCAAGCTGATCGCCTATGAAAAGCCGACCGCGCTCTCCACCAACGAAGCGCTTGAGATCATGAGCCTGGTCCGCAAAGCCGGCGTCAAGACGGTGGTGAGCCACCAGCACCGCTACGGCGAGCATTACCGCAAGGTGAAGGAAATCATCGCCCGCGGCGCCATCGGCCGCGTTCACACCGTGTATGGGACGGCGACCGGCTGGATGATGCACATGATGACGCACCTGATTGATTACACTCGCTGGTTCAATGATTACGCGGAAGCCGAATGGGTGGTCGGTCAGGCGCACGGAAAGTCCAAGCTGACGGACAATCATCCCTCCCCCGATTACGTTGGCGGGCTCATTCAATTCTCAAACGGCGTTCGCGGCATCGTCGAGTCAGGCGACGGCGCGCCCGACGTCCCCGAAGTGGAATATTGGTGGCGCAAGTGCCGCATGGGTGCGCAAGGTACGGAAGGCTTTGCCGAGGTGCTGACCGGCGGCGGCTGGCGCGCCGTGACGCGAGACGGGTTGCTCTCCGGCCCGGGCGGGATGGATTACGAGCATGACATGGGCCCATACGTCCAGGAAATGGCCGACTGGCTGGATGACGATTCCAAAATCCATCCTTGCCACGGCGAGAGCGCCTTCAAAGACCTCGAAATCATGATGGCGATTTGCCGCTCCGCCGTCCAGCGCGGCAAAATCAAACTGCCGCTCGGGCCGGGCGAGCCGGAACTCGAAGCCCTCGCTAAAGCTCTGCCGGACTGAGCGTCCGCGCTCTCGGCCGACCTCTCCCCAACCGCCTAAAAATCGGCTGGCCACCCGCTGCCTGCGATACAATGGCACGCCGATGTCAAGGATGATGGATGAAATTCTGGAGCAGCCTGACGCCCTCGCCCGGGCCTTGCAGGCCGAGCGCGAGCACACCCGCGAATTCCAGCGTTTCTGCGCCCGGCAAAATTTCACGCTGATTGTCCTGGTGGCGCGCGGCACCTCGGACAACGCCGCGCTCTTTGGCCGTTACCTTTTGGAGTTGACAACCGGAATCCCCGTTTCGCTGGCCGCGCCGTCCGTTCACACGCTCTATCATGCCAGACTCAACCTTCGCCGGGCGCTAGTCATTGGCATCTCGCAGTCGGGCGAAGGGACGGATATCAACCTGGCGCTCCAGGCGTCCCGTCGCCAAGGCGCCTGCACCGTGGGCATCACCAACGAGCCGCGCTCGGCCATGGCGAGCCTGGTGGATGAAGTGTTTTTGGTGCGCGCCGGTCGGCAGCGTTCCGTCGCTGCGACGAAGACCTACACGGGACAGCTCCTGATGCTCTATCTTCTGGCCTCGGCCCTGGGGCGAGAGGTGACTCTCGACGCGGTCGCTGAGATTCCCAGCCACGTCCGTCAGGCCCTTCGCCTGGCGCCGGCAATCCGCCCGCTCGTCGAGCGTTACCGTTATATGCACGAGTGCGCTGTCGTGGCGCGAGGTCTCAATTACGCGAACGCCTTCGAGCTGTCGCTAAAGCTGATGGAAACCTGTTATGTGGTGGCAGAGCGATTCTCGGCCGCCGACTTCCTTCACGGCCCCATCGCCCTCGTCGAACGGGATTTTCCCGTGATCCTGTTCATGCCGCCGGGCAAAACCTTCGCGGAAATGAAGCGTCTAGCCGCGCGCTTGCGCAAACTTCGCGCGGAAATCCTGGTTGTCACCTCCTCCGAAGCCCGGCTACGGCCCGCCACGCGGGCGCTTCAGATCCCCGGCGCGATTCCGGAGCTCTACACTCCCATCCCGTATATCGTCCCCGGCCAGCTCTTTGCCGCGCTGCTCGCCGAAGCTAAGGGAATTGATCCTGACCAACCGCGGTCTTTGAAGATCGTTACTCGAACCCGCTGAAAAGCAATTCAGCCTCCGGCAATGGAGGCGACAGCGTTCCTGGGCTGCGATTCCTGGAGTCGCGGGGTCTTGCCGGCCTTGACCGTCGCTCAAACTGGTTCCCAGCTCCCTTTCAGGCTAGACTCTGGAATAAGCGGAGCGTTTGGCGAAGGAGGCGAGATAAAGTGGAACAGCGCGTGAGCCTGATCACTCTTGGCGTGGCGAGTCTCCAGCGCAGCAGAGAATTCTATGAACGCCTCGGCTGGCGACGCTCAATGGCCAAGGCGGAAGGCATTGTATTTTTCCAGGTCGGAGGGATGGCGCTCGCCTTGTTTCTGCGGCAGGAGCTTGCCAAGGACGCCAATGTCCCTTCCGAAGGCCCAGGCTTCAGAGGGATGGCGCTCGGTTATAATGCCCGCACTCGCGGCGAAGTGGACTTGGTTCTCGCCGAGGCTCGATCGGCCGGCGCCAAAATCCTCAAGCCCGCCCAGGATGCGTTCTGGGGCGGCTACTTGGGGTACTTTGCTGATCCGGATGGCTTTCTTTGGGAGGTTGCCTGGAATCCGGCCTTCCCGATCGCAGAGGATGGAAGTATTCGGCTTCCCGAGTGAGGGAGTTGGTTCAGTCAGCGGATGCTGAAGGCGGACTGGGCTCCTCGCGCGGACTATGGAATGCGTTGCAGATCTTTGCCCGGCTTGAAGCGCACCGCCTTGCCGGGCTGGATGCGGACCACTTCTCCCGTCCGTGGGTTGCGGCCGATCCCGGTCTTGCGGGCCTTTACGTTGAACACCCCCAAGCCCCGCAACTCGATGCGTTCGCCTCGGGCTAGAGCCTTTTTCATCGAGTCGAACACGGTCTCGACGGCCTTCTCGGACTTGGCCTTGGTAATGCCTGTGCGGTTAACCACTTCATTCACGAGGTCAAGCTTGATCACGCAAACCTCCTCGAACCATTGGGTTTCATCGTAAAGACCGCCTTAACGATTGTCAAGTTCGTCATCCTCGATTATCATTCGTCGGTCGTGACGGACGAGGCTCGGCGTCATGACGGACTTGGCCTTGCCCGCATCTACTTCGTCGAGGTCAAGCCGATGTCGGTCAAAAGCGATCGCTGGATTCGCCGCATGGTTAAGGAATTTGGAATGATTCATCCTTTCGCTGAAAGTCAGGTGCGGGAGGGAGTGATTTCCTGCGGCTTTTCCTCGTACGGTTACGACCTGCGGGTGGCCGATGAGTTCAAGATATGCACCAACGTCAACAGCACCATCGTGGACCCCAAGCACTTCGATGAGCGGTCGTTCGTCGAATTTCGCGGTTCGGTGTGCATTGTGCCGCCGAATTCCTTCGCGCTCGCCCGCTCCGTCGAGTACCTTAAAATCCCTCGCAGCGTTCTGACGATCTGCGTCGGCAAATCCACCTACGCGCGCTGCGGCATCATAGTGAACGCGACGCCGCTCGAACCGGAATGGGAAGGCTTCGTCACGCTCGAGATCTCGAACACCACGCCGCTGCCGGCGCGCGGCTATTCGAATGAGGGTTTGTGCCAGATCGTCTTCTTCGATTCGGACGAAATTTGCGAAACCTCCTACAAGGACAAAAAGGGCAAGTACCAAGCCCAGCAGGGCATCGTTCTGCCGCGCATTTGAAGCTGGCCGGAGCTTGCCTGGCAGCTCTCGCCCTGACGGCCACTCTGTCAGCGGCGGCCAGCGCCTCTCAAGGTTCGGCCAAGCCCCCGGCGCCGAGCACGGCTGGAAAGTCCGAACCTGCCGTCCGCTCAAAAACTCCAGCAACAACATCCCCCACAGGATACACTCTCACGCCCGCCGAGCGCGCCCGCGCCATCGCCTACTCGAGCGCCCAGGACACCGATTATTTTCTTGGGGTCGCGCTTTTCATCCTCATTTATCTGTTGTTCTGGGTGGGGCGCGTCGGCGTCATACTGCGCGATTTGGCGCGCCGGGTTTCCTCGCGCCACCTCGCGCAGTGTCTCGTTTTTGCGCCCTTGCTCTTGGGCGCGGTGGCGCTGGTTCAATTGCCGCTCGATTACCATTCAGGTTTTGTTCTCGAACATCGCTTTGGTCTCTCGACGGAGACGCTCTCGGCCTGGTTCGCGGACTGGGGGAAAAGCCTGGTAATCGAGATCCTCGCCGGGACTTTTCTCATCTGGATTCTCTATCTTCTGGTGCGCCACAGCCCGCGCCGCTGGTGGCTCTATTTTTGGCTGATCACGATTCCGCTCGGTCTCTTCGTCGCCCTCATGGAGCCATACGTCATCGAGCCGC
>JAKAWO010000189.1 GCA_021827255.1 Acidobacteriota bacterium
CCTTTCTCATAGACCAGAATTTCCATCTGGGGGTTGACGCGGCGCGCGCGGCTGGCGGCACTCAGACCCGCCGCCACTCCACCCACCACGACCATTCGTTCCAAAGCCATCTTAGCCCTCGCGTCATCCGTGCACTCACCCTGGACGCTGTTTCCGACAGGTAGGCATTTTAGCTGAAAACGAGCCCGGGGTGTGGGCGGAGGGAGGTTGATGAAAACGAGCCTTCGCGCACCTGAAATCGGCTAATGGACCTGCTTGATCTTCTTTTGCATGTAGTCCATCAGCAGATACTGTCCGAGGGTGTAAGGGGTGGTGAAGTAGGCTTTGCCGCGGCAAATCTCCGTGACCTTCTGGACAAAATTCACCAGGCTGTAGTCCGAAGCCAGCATGAAGGTGTTGATCATGATCCCGCTGCGCCGGCAGCGTGCCACCTCGTGAAGTGTTTCGGAAACCACCAGCGGGTCGAGTCCGAAGGCATTTTTATAAATTCGGCCGTCCGGAAGCGTCACGGCGGAAGGCTTGCCGTCGGTAATCATGACGATCTGTCGCATGTCTTTGCGCTGGCGGGCCAGAATGCGCTGGGCCAGGCGCAGGCCTTCGCGAGTGTTCGTGTAATACGGGCCTACCTTGACCCTCGCGAGCGCGCCCGGGGGAATTTCCTCCGCCGAGTCGTGAAACAAAACCATGTGCAGGCTGTCCCCCGGGTACTGAGTGCGAATCAGGTGGGAAAGCGCGAGAGCCACGCGTTTGGCGGGGGTGAATCGGTCCTCGCCGTAGAGAATCATGCTGTGCGAGCAATCGAGCATGAGGACCGTGGCGCAGGAGCTTTGGTATTCGCACTGGCGCACCTGAAGGTCGTTGCTATCCAGGTCGAGTGGGAGTCGGAGTCCGTGGCGTTGGATAGCGGACAGAAGCGTCGCGTTGACGTCCAGATTCAGCGTGTCGCCGAATTCATAGCGGCGGCTCGAGCCGTCGGATTCGACGCCAGTGGACAGTTCGCGCGTGTCGTGCCGGCCGAAACTGGATTTGCCGAGCGAGCCGAGCAGGTCTTTGAGGGTTTTGAAGCCCAGGAAATCGAGCGCCTTATCCGTGATCTCAAACCGGGCCCGCCCCTCCGCGTTCCCCGCCTGGCCCTGCTGTGGCTTGGTCAACTGCCCCTTTTCAGCATGGGGCTGTTCGATCGTGATGTAGCCTTCTTCGGCCATCCGCTCGAGCAAGCGGTCGAGCAAGTCGGAAAGCTTGGAGTTCTCCGCGTGGTTGAGCATCTCCTCCAACAGATCCTCGGGGACCAAGCCTTGCTGTTCGAGGGCGTCCAACAGCGCGCGGCGCAACTGTTCCATCGTGCCTTCGGAGTCCATCTCGTAAAACGTTGAATACTGGCTGAGGAAGCCGCTGTCGAGCAGAAAGTCCTGAAGCATCTGGAGAAGGTCTTCGGCGCTCAAGCTCTCGAAGGGATCGGCGATGTGTTTGCCGTATTTGATGTACTTCATAGCCAGCCCTCAGCTTTGAATTCTGGGGCGCCATCCCGCCGGCAGGGTGGGCGATCGGCGGCGGTCATCGCGGAAAGCGGCGCGGGTTAATTCAGCACTCGTCGGCGCGCGCCGAACTTGACCGGCTCTTCTTCGGCGGTTTGCGGGGCGCGGCGCTCGGCGTGGAACCCCAATTCCTCGTTACGGCTGATTTTCTTGAGCGCGTAGAGCCCCTCTAGAATGAACTCCGCGGCGGAAACGAGCAGGGCGGGCTCGTCTTTGGGCTTCACGCCCAAGGTCTGGGTCTTGTCGAGCAAACCTTGAATTTTCTTGAATTGCGCGTAAAGCTCGTGAGTCGAGGCGGTCTCCGGATATTTGAGCGTGCCGCCCAGCTCGAACCATTGCACCAGGGACTGGAGTGGCGCATCATCGAACCACTTCTTGAAGGTGCGGGCCGTAGCTTGGCGGATGACGTCGCGGGCGACGCTCTCGGCGCCGCGCACTTCACCCTCGTATTCGAGCTCGAATTTCCCCGTGATGGACGGCAACGCGGCGTAAAGGTCGCCCGGGCGGGATACGGCCACGTCCTCGCCGGCCAGCAAGGCGCGCCGCTCGGCGTTCGAGACGACGTTCTCAAGGCAAGTGATCGGCATGCGCTGACTGACGCCACTGTGCTTGTCCACTCGCTTCTCCTGCCGCGACTCAAAGGCGACGCCCTCGATCAGCTCGCGCATGAACGCTGGAATCAGCACCCGAACCCCGCCTTCGCGTTCGGTCCAGGCTTCCTGACGAGTGATGGCGACGCCGTGGTCGAGCGTGGCGGGGTAATGCGTCCGGATTTCCGACCCGACGCGGTCCTTGAGCGGCGTGATGATTTTGCCTCGCGCCGTGTAGTCCTCGGGGTTGGCCGTGAACACCATCGCTACATCAAGGGGTAGGCGGACCGGGTAGCCTTTGATCTGAACGTCGCCCTCCTGGAGGATGTTGAAAAGTCCGACCTGAATTTTTCCGGCCAGGTCGGGCAACTCGTTGATCGCAAAGATGCCGCGATGAGCGCGCGGCAGCAGGCCGTAATGGATGGTCAGCTCGCTCGAAAGGGCATGGCCGCCGCGCGCCGCCTTGATGGGATCCAGGTCGCCGATGATGTCGGCGATGGTCACGTCGGGCGTCGCCAGCTTTTCCACGTAACGGAGCTCGCGGGGCAAAAAGTCCACCGGCGTCTGGTCTCCGCTCTTCTCGATCGCTTCGCGGCACACGCGACAGAGCGGGTTGAAGGGGTCGTCGTTGATCTCGCACCCGGCGACAACCGGGACATCCTCATCGAGCAGGAAAACCAGCGCGCGCAAAATGCGGCTTTTGGCTTGGCCTCTTAATCCGAGGAGGATAAAATTATGGCGCGAGAGAACCGCATTCGTGATCTGCGGAATGACCGTATCCTCGAATCCGATGATGCCCGGAAAAAGTGGCTCACCGGCCCGGAGCTTGCGGATAAGGTTTTCGCGCATTTCATCCTTGACGCTACGCCGGGGGTAGTTGGCTTTTTTCAGCTCACCGAGCGTCTGTGGTTTGCGCATATGGATTCCGTTCCCCGTCACGCATTATAGGCCAGCGAACAGCCTAACTCAACGACGTTGGCGCGGGCTCGCTGCAATCCCCAGCCCCCGCCTCACACCAAATAGAGATGCATGGCAAAGGCGAGGAGTTCGCCCACAAAATCCGATGCCTTGTCCGGAGAAAATTTGCTTGATGGTCATGGCGTCACCCTGCTTAACTTAGCTCGTGGGGGATATTGCCGTTGCCCCCGGCTTTCTTCTGCGCCTCGTCAGCCTGGTCAAGCTTGGAGAGCAGGAATTCCATCAAATCGGCCATCTGGCCGAGGCGCTGAGATTCATCGCGCGCCGAGAGGAGACGCTGCTTGAAGTCAAGGTCGAGCGGAAGCGAAGCTGCCATGCGAAACGAGAGGTAGCGGTACGGGAGAGGAAAGTGAACGGGCATCTCGGCGGAATTGCGCAGCCGCCGCAGCAAGCGCCGGAAGATATCAATGGCTCGCGCGGCGTCCGATTCGCCGGCAACGTCGGCTCCCAATTCGTCCTCGAAGAAGGAAACTCCGCAGCGCAGGTACGGTTCTTCACTGTCGGTGTAACGTACTTCAAAGCGGCGGCCGCCGAGGGTGAGAATGTCCATGCGGCCGTCGGGATAGCGGCGAGTCACATTGACGATGCGGGCCGCGCAGCCCACGGGGTAAATCTGGTCGCCCTTCGCCTGAATCAACCCAAACTCCTGGCCGGCCCCTTGGCGCGATTTAGCGGCCAGACATTCACCGATCATCAGCTTGTAACGCTCCTCGAAGATATGGAGCGGCAACAGCTCTTCCGGCAAGAGAACTAGCTCCAGAGCAAACATGGGCAGCAATTCAGCAGACACGGGTTGATCTCCCGAGGCGGATTCCATGAAGGGGGTACGCCGGTGACGGCCTTCCGAAGGGAATTATATCACTCCACTTTTGCTAGCCAGCATCTAGTCGCGCCGAGCCATACGGGCTTCGGGCTTGGCGCCTTGACCCGCACACGATGGAGCGCCAATTAAAGGTCTTCGATTCGCGGGCTTGTCTGGATATGCTACGTCGCAGCGGCGGCTCATCCCAAGGTTTGGAGCACGGCGTCAGCAATCCGGACCGCTGGCGCAAGGCAATCCACGTCGTGCATGCGAACAATATGCGCGCCGGCCAGGATGGCGGCAACCACGCACGCGGCATCGCCTGCTTGGAGGGTCAAAGTGGGAGCCCATGAAGATCGCGCCTGGGCTGGGCGTTGGCCCGAGCGAAGCGGCCAAAGCTGGGCTGCGGAAAGGTTACGCCCGCGTCCGGTACGCGAACCCAAACCTTCACCGCGCGAGACAGCTTGGACAAACGATTTGCGCGATGAGCCAACCAAAATGGGCAGGCGGAAAGCCTGTAGGCGATCAAGACTGGCCAGAATTTCGAAATTCTGGCGGCGCGTTTTGCCAAAGCCCAGGCCTGGGTCGAGGAGGATCTGAGATTGGCGAACGCCGGCGCCGAGGGCACGGGCGACGGACCGCTCCAACCCTTCACACATCGAGCGCCATACGTCTTGGGCGAACGGGGGATGGTGCATGGTCTCGGGCCGGCCGCGCGAGTGCATCAGAATGAGAGCGGTCCGGTAACGGCGCGCCACCTCCGCTAGCCTAGGCTCAAACCGCAGCCCGCTCACGTCGTTGATGATGCTCGCTCCCGCCTGCACGGCCCCGTCAGCAACGACCGCCTTGGTCGTGTCAATCGAGATCGCCAGGGAAGGGAACTTCTTGTGAAGGGCGCGAATCACCGGCAAGACGCGGGCCAGTTCCTCTTCAGCCGCGACGGGCTTCGATCCGGGGCGCGTAGATTCTCCGCCGATGTCAATCCAATCGGCGCCGGCCTCAATCATGCGCGTGGCATGGGCGAGGGCGGCCTCGGGCTCGACGTAGAGTCCGCCGTCCGAAAAGGAATCAGGCGTAACATTCAGCACCGCCAGGACGAGCGTGCGCCGGCCCAAAGAGATTTTCCGGCCTTGAATCTCGAGGATCCGGTGAGGGCGTTGATTCATAGTTCGTTATCTCTGGCTCGCTGGCGCCTCCTTCGGAATCGTCATGTTTAACGCGGCAAACCCGGTCCGAGCAAAAAGAAGTAAATGAACAGGCTCAGCGCTCCTGCTGCTTGCCAACGGAGCGCTCGCCCGACTACGCGCGGCTGCGAGTTACTTTCCGAACAGTGCGATATACGCGAGCGCGCCCGCCACGCCGCCTACAAGCGGCCCGACGACCGGAACCCAGGCGTAGCCCCAATCTGACCCGCCTTTGCCAGCGATGGGCAAAAGCGAGTGGGCGATTCGCGGAGCCAAGTCGCGGGCCGGATTGATCGCGTAGCCGGTCGGACCGCCGAGCGAAAGTCCAATCGCCCAGACGAGAAAGCCGACCAGGAGCGGCGTCAAGCCGGATGTATTGGCCGGCTGGTACGAGCCCAGGGCCATCACGCCAAAAACCAGCACGAAGGTTCCGATCATCTCGGTGAGCAGATTCAGCGGCAAGCGGCGAATCGCGGGCACGGTTGAAAAAGTCATCAGCTTGAGCGAAGCGTCCTGGGTCGCGGGCCAGTGGGCCAGATAGGCCAGCCACACCAGCCCCGCCCCGATGAACGCGCCCAACATTTGCGCCGCGATGTAACCCGGCACCAGGGTCCAGGGGAATTTGCCAACCACAGCGAGCGCCAGCGTAATCGCGGGATTGATGTGGGCGCCGCTGATGCGTCCAACGGCGTAAACGGGGATGGCGACCGCCAGCGCCCATCCTGTCGTGATGACAATCCAGCCTGAATTCTGCGCCTTGGACTTGCTGAGCAGCACTCCTGCCACGCCGCCATCGCCGAGCAGGACGAGCAGCGCAGTGCCCACCAATTCCGCCACGTAAGCCCTCATACTCTCCCTCACAAACGGGATAAGATGGCGTGCTATGCAAGCAAACCGAAAGGAGTATAGTCTATCGAATCAAAAAAAGAGGAAAAATTGCGCGGCATGAATCGGCTGGATTCACTCGGGAAGGGATGGGCAAGCGCTCGTTCAGGGGACGCCCCCTTCACTAAGCGTGTTGAGGGCGTTCGCGGCTGGCAGCGGGGACGGTGCTCGAGGGCTGAGGCGTGAGAACCTCCGTGGTGTCGGGGGTGGCCGGCTTCGGGGTCT
>JAKAWO010000190.1 GCA_021827255.1 Acidobacteriota bacterium
GCGTGTGGCCGACACCATGCACAATCAGCTCGCGTCGCTTTCGTACCGCTTTGAGATGAGCAACGGCTTGAGCGCCACGGGCGTCTGGCTGAAGTCTATGGATGCGCCCAAGGTGGCGCCGCTCGCTATTGTGCTGGACGACAAAGGGAGAATGGATGAAACACAAAAGAGCTCGGCCCAAATTCCTGCCGTGGCATTCCTGATTGCCCGGGATGAGCAGGTGATGGCGGTGAACCTTCTGTTCACCGGCGATGCTTCACCGGGCCAGGGCAACGACATCACCAACTTCGCCGAAATGCTGGAAGCCGTCGGCCAGCGACCGGTGGGTCTCGAGGCGGCGCAACTGATTGCCGTCGCCGAATGGGCGAAAAAGCAATGGAACCCTTCCAGCCTCAGCGTTGAAGCGAATGGCTTGCGCAGCCAGCTCGTCGCCCTGGTGGCCGGGGCGCTTGCGCCGAAACTGTTTTCAAAGATTGAGACTCGTCACGGGATTGAGAGCTTGGCTTACGTTTATGCCAAGCCGGTCAAATTTGGCGAGGCCCCGGAGCTGTTTTGCCTGGACCTCTACAAGTACTTTGACCATGACCGGCTGGCGATCCTGGCCGCCCCGGCCAAAGTTCGCCAGAGCGACTTTCAGGGTATGGGCTCAGCCGCGCAAAGAAGGAACTGAATCACCGCGATGGGCCGGGCGACGGGGCGTTAAAACCGCTTGTACCGCTGGAAGACCTCGACCGGGTCGCCGCCGCGGGCGAATTCGGCGCGCCCGCGGGGTCCTCGTCCGATGCCGGCCGGGATCGCCGATAAACCCACAGCCAAACCAGGGTCCAAAGCAGTCCCAGCGATCCAATAACGACAAACGTTGCTCGCCAATCCGTGGACAGGGTCAGGGCGGCGATCACCGGCGCGGCCATGGCGTTGCCGAGCGCGCTGCCGGAAGAAAAGATGGCAATGGGCAGGCCGCGCTCTGCTTCGCTAAACCACGTTGTCATGGCGCGCAAGCCCGCCGGGTAATTGCCCGGCTCGCCCAGGCCCGCCAGAAATTGCACGGCGCCCAGGCTGAAAACCCCTTGCGCCAGGCTGGTCAGCATGGTCCAGATGGACCACCAGGTCACAAACACCGCGAGCGCCGCCCGTTCTCCGGCCCAATCCGCAAACCACCCGCCCACCGTGTACATAATCGCGTAAGCGAGCAAGAAAAAGGAAACGACCTTCGAGTACCCCTCCACGCTCATGTGGAAGTGCTGGCGAAGGAGCGGCGCCAGCACATAGAGCCCCTGCCGGTCGAGCAGATTCAACACCGTCGAGAGGGTAATCCACCCGACGATAAACCATCGCATCTGACGATAACTCAGTCGGAATGTCATCGCGTCCGTGCTGCGAGCCGCCAGTTCGCGCCGCCCGCCCTCTCGTAGTCCGCTGCTCACGGCTGGAGCCGAAGCGTCTTGATCTGATAAGGGTTCAATCGCAACATCCGCTCCGCCCTCGCCCCCACGTTTTGCTCCACCAGGTTGGCCTCACGAAAGCTTTGCGGCCTGCCGAGAAACACCACTGGCGTGGCCGCCTTCTTCCCCTCGATCTCATACACGCGGGCGATGATCGAGCCGTCCGCCTCCGCTTTTTTCAGCGCGCTAAGGACCACGTCCGGAGATTCAACCGAAAAGAACGATTGCTCGGGCGGAAGCGATTTTGGCGAAACATTGTCCACCACTTCCACCGGCAAAAGCGGATTGGTGAATTCCTTTCCCAGCTCATAGGACCGGTTGGCTCGCCAATCGCCCCCTCCCGAACTTATCGAGTAACGAAACACGTAAGTTCCCGGCGGCGGATATTTGATGGAGGTTGCCTTCCCGTCGCGCACGATTTTCACCGACGTGTAGCGCTGCCCGCGAATCATGTCGGCGCGAAGCGTATGCCGGCCCAGCTCGAAGATCGGATGGTCGGCGGTCACCGTCAGGCCCCACTTCGGCGCGCCGGCAAAAATCCAGCCGTGAATCTCGCGGTATTTCTCCCACAACGATTTCTGAATCTCGTCGCCCGCGCTCGGCTTCGAGCCGGGAAGAATGTTGCTGGCGGCGTTTTCGCCGAACGCCGTGCCGTAATGAAATACCGGATTAGCGTCTTCGAGCGGAATCAGCTCCTGGATATTGAGCAGCCGGTCGCGGTTCCATTGGACGTGGGTTTCGATATCCAAACGCTTAAGGTCGCGATAGAGCGTGAGCCGCTGGACGATGGGAATGTCGGCGATCTGCTCGTCAATCTTCAGTACGGTGCGGACCGAATTGTTTTCCGCCAGCCGCACTCGGTTGACGCTTGCGTAAATCGTCCGACCGGTTAAAAGTTCCGGTGAAACGTTATTCCCGCCGCGCTCTTCCTCGGCGGCGATTTCCATGCCTTGGGTCACCTTGCGGCGCAAGGCGCGGTCGAAGACCGTCACTTCGCCCGTCGCCCGGTCCACCGTGACGCGATAAAACCGATTCTCCATCACGTCCGAGCCAAGCGGCCGCCGCGGCTCTTCCCAGTCCTTCTCCTGATCGAGCGTCGCCTTTGAGGTGGCAGGAAATGTCTCTGGCGCGCTCGCCGGTTCCAGATAGTAGGTCTTATATCCGAGCGGGGGAACGCCGCGCGCCACGAAAATCAGCTTCAGCGCGCGCGAAATGTTTTCGCTATATTGGAGGATCTGGAACGGAACCTCATGGCCTTTGCTGTCCGCCAGCCGCGCCGCCTTTTTGTAATCGCTGATGTGCCCCGGTACTACGCTTCCAAACAGGGTCAAATGCGTTTTGACCAAGCCGTCCCGCGTCCAGCCGGTAGGGTTGAACACCACAATGGGAACGCTTTTTGCCACCGGAGTCTCGACGCGCTCGGCGATGTTCCGCAGCATGTTGCGCAAAATCTCTCCGCCGCGCAGGATGGCGAGCGTCGAATATTCTTTCTTCTGCGCGTCGCCAATCTGTCCGCCTTGTCCGTCGTGGTTGTGGTCCATCGAAGTCACCAGCCGCTTCCAAAGATAATCTAGGGTCGGCTGTGGGTAGGGGGCATAGCCTAGGGCGTAATTGATGGCGGCAAACTCTTCCGCGTCGAGCAGCGTGGTCGTCGCCGGAATCGCCCACTGCCAGAGTTGCACGATCGAAGTCTCGATCATCGGCCATCCCGACGGGATTTCGCCCCTGAGCACGGGCAATCCCGGCGTCGAAGCGACGCGCTTAAAGAAGGCCTCCGGCGTCGCCACAATAAAATGATCGCCCGGCAGCTCCTGGTTGAGCGCCTTGAGGTTCGCCATCAGCTTCGCCGTCGGCGCCCACAAGTCGCAGCCCGAGCTCATAAAGATCGGCCCCGGCGCGGTCGCGTGAACGCGCTCGATCTGTTGCGCAAGGCGTTGCTGCTTGGCCGCGCTGAGAATATCCGGAAAATCGAGCTGCGCGCCCCAGCAGTAGCCATAGATGTCATTCCACACCAGCGTCTTCGTCCCATCCAGGGCTTCCCAATCGAACAGCGACTCATCGCGCGGGCCCATGCGCGTCATGATCATAAAAGGGATTCCCGCTTCCCGCAGCAGTTGCGGAAACTGCGGCGTAAAGCCAGGGATATCGCTCAGAGCGTCCACGCGCGGGTTGACGCCGAATTCCTCGCGCGCGTACATCTCCCCGTAGAGCAGATTGCGCGCCAGCACCTCGCCCGGCGGAAATTCCTGAAAGATGCCGGCCCACTCCGGGGCAATTTCGATCCGCCCCTCCTTGACCAACTGCTTGAACTCCGTGAGTTCTTGCGTTCCCTCGTGGCTCTCCACAAAGTTGTTCACGAAATTATCGGATTCGAGAAAAAAGCGGAAATTCGGATGCTGCATGGCGATCTCCATCGCCTTGGCGATGACGCGATTGCCTCGCGCCAGGCACTCTTCGCCCGTCCCCGCCCAGAACCGATCAAGGTGCGAAAAAGGGATCACATAAACGTCCAGCTTAGCGGAGCCGTGGGGCGCGGGGCGCGGCGCCCCCAGCAAGACCGACACAGCGCCCAAGGTGAAAGGCATGCAACCCACCAAGATTCCGACCTTGCCATTTCTTTTAATAAGCACCGGACCCTCCCCGCGATGATTTATCTTCCACCCGCGGCCGAGCGAGCGCCGGCGACATTCCTTACTCGTCCGGAATCGCCAGCCCTCGCATGATGCCTTTCATGTAGCCGAAGGCGAAACTTTTTCCGGCCATCGCGTAGCCGGGACGTTCATTCGACTCGCCCTCCAGGGTCGGCGCGTGGTCGGGTCGGATCGGTCCCGTAAAGCCGCCCTCGTGATAGACCCTCAGCATTCGCGCCATATCCCGTCGGCCCATTGTCGTGGAACGTTTCTCGGAACCGCTCCCGCGCCCCCTGAACATCGCGGAAATGAATAAACAAGATTTTCTTTTGCGCCAGCCACTCTCGCGCGAGCGCCTCAATGTCTTCGCCCATCAGCTTAAAAGTTGCCTGGCAGAAAGTGATTCCGCTCGCCGGGCTCGGAACGATCTTCAGGGCGCGCCGAAAATTTTCTCCCCTCGTCAAGACGCGCCCAATCCCGCGCAGCGGCGAAACCGGCGGATCGTCTGCATGGAGCGCCATGTTCACTCCCGCATGCTCCGCCACGGGTATTACCGCCTTCAGGAAATATTCGAGGTTGCTCCAAATGCGCTCCTCGCTGATTTCACCCCATTCTGTCAGCCCTTGGCGCTCCGCCGCCCCAAGGTCGAATTCGCTGACCAGCGCCCGGCCGCGCTCCGCAACATCCCCGCGCGTCCGATACCAGCCCAGCCCGGCCATGAAGTTGTAACAAATCATATTGATTCCAACTTCGCCAAGGGCTCGAATGGCGGCGATGTAGTTTTCGATCTCTTGGTCGCGCCCGGGAAGGCCGAGCTTGATCTTCCCGGCCGGCACCGGATGGCTTTCAACCCCGAGGATGTCCAGACCCTCCGCGTGGAACTCCGCCTTGAGCTTCGCCAGCGCCTCCGTATATTCCTCGCGGGGAAGCTCGGCCAGCGCCGGATGCGCCCCCAGAATGGCGTGCCGCACCCCCGCTTGCCGCGCCAAGCGGAGCTTCCCCTTCTCGCCCGGATTGAACAGTTCGCAGAGCTGCATTTTTTCAGAGTATGGACGGGGTGGGACAGCACTGCCCAGCCGCGCCCCTGGCTAATTTCCCACTGGGCCCACAAGCCGCATCAAACTTCGAGGTTACATTGTAGAAGGCTGAAGAGAGCAGGGGAATCCCCTGCACCCCGCAGGCTCGGGCGGGTGGCGCAGACACTTGTCTTCGAGTGTCTGCGATCTCGCGAAGCGAGAGGTTCCCTGTGGGAATTCATACCTGCCGGTCCATGGCGATCATCGAATCATCTCCCAGGTAATAAAATCTCCAGCTCGACCACGGCCAATCTCCCACATGGCTGACCAGGCCCCGCTCGACCGGATTATTATGCATGTAATCCAGCTTCTCCAGCATTTTCTTGTCGCTCCAAATGTTCATATCGTAAAACCGCCGCTGCCACACGCGGCAGTGCGCCTAATCGTGGACGCTCGCCGGCAGGGTGAATCGCGCCAGCATTTTGGCGCACCAGGCGTGGCGCTGATTCTGCCGCAAGGTTTTCAGAATGTAGCGCGCGGTGCGCCCCTCCAGCTTTTGCATGATCTGTGAGGGGCTGGCGCGCCCGGAGGGCCATAGCAGCAGGTGGAAATGTTCCGGCATGAGGACATAACCCGCGATTCGAAAACCCAACTCGCCTCGCAGTTCCGCCAACGTTGCGACGAAATGGCGCTTGAAGCGTTCCGAGTCGAAAATGCGAGCGCGACGGTACGTGCTGGTCGTCAGGAAGTGAAGATGATTCTCGCCGTAGTAGCGCCGCGGCCCCGCCATGCCGACATTCTAAGCCCCGTCCCGCAAAGCGGGATCGCACACATTAAAAATCATATGTCTGCGCCACTCGCCGGAGATGCCTTCCCGATTTTCAACACGATCCGTTGACAGCGCCACCCCTCGGTATGCTATTGCACGGAGAGCGAATAGGCGTGAATAGTGGTGACCGCTGAAGGGGTTACGACGACCTTTCGGTCACACCCAAATCTTAATATCATGCCCGGAGAGCAGACAGGAGAACTTCGCGGAAAGCGGACTGGAAGGCGAGCGCTTTCCGCCGACAGCGGATTCAAGGTGGAAGCCTCGTTCGAAGACAGCGGG
>JAKAWO010000191.1 GCA_021827255.1 Acidobacteriota bacterium
TCGTGGGCTGAAGGCGGATTCGGTTCGTTCCGGAAAATTGACCACCGTCACCGGGCCGCTCGCTGAGAGCGAGCGCATGGTCGAAAGCGCGTCAAAATTTTTCCAGTGATCCAGTCGCGCCGCCACTGTGGCTCTCCAGCGGGGCGTAAGCTGGAGAATGTCTTCTCCAAAAACGCTTTCGTTGCGCTGCCGCCCGCCCGCGCCGGTGGCTCGCGTGGCGTGGCCGCGGAAAAAAGCAATTTCATCGCTCGCCCCGCGCACTTCGCTTCCATCAAAACCCGCCACCAGCGTCTGGCGCGCCTCTACCTCGCGCGACCATTGCGCGTTGAGGCCGACTTGCTGGGCCGGAACTCGCTGGCCATCCACCAGGCTTTCGCTGTTGCGGTCCGCGGCGACCGCGGAGAACGTTTGATCGAACAGTTGCGGCCCGCCGTAGGCGCGAACCGAAAGCAAGCCTACTTCCGAGATTTGCCAGTTTCCTCCCAAAACGAGCTGCCGCAGGTGGGTTCGATTGTATTCGAGCGGCGTGCCGTTCTGCCGTGTTTCGCGGAAGATGGACGCTTCACCAAAAACGCTCCCGGTGCTTGAAAACCGCCGTTCCAGCCTCAAGTCGGCGGTTTGATGCTCGGAGCCGGCGGGCGTATCCACCCGCCCGCGCGCGCTCGGCGGTACAAGAATATAGCCGTCGGTGCTCATGGCCTCGGCCGAGAGCGAGGTGTTCCACGCCCCCCAACTCGTGCCCGTCCACAGGGAAGCGTCCGGCGTATCCTCGTTGCCGTAGGAAGTATCGAGCGTCAGGCCGGGATGGCTCGCCTTGCGCGTAATGAAATTGATTACGCCGCCCATCGCCGTCGTGCCGTAAAGGTCAGAAGCCCCGCCGCGCACCACCTCCACCCGCTCGACGGCAGCGCGCGGCACGCGGTCCCAATAAACCCAGCCGCCGAAGGGATCGTTGAGCGGAATGCCATCCGCCATCACCAGTGCCCGGCTCGCGCCACTTGCTCCCACGCCGCGCAGCGAAACGCCCTGCGAGGTTGGATTGGCGCTGCGGCTGCCGGAACGCCGGAACAGCGTAAAGCCGGGAATCTGCCGCAGCATGTCGTCGAGCGTGAGCGCCGGCGCCGTGGACACTTCCTCGGGTGTCAGCACCAGCACGTCCGCCGCCGTTTGGCCCAGCGGTGTCGGCGTACGCGTCGCCGTCACGATGACGGTTTCCGTCCAAGGCGCTGGCACGAGCGTGATATCGAGCGGCTGTTGCGCCGTCGCGCTCCAGCTACGTTGCGCGGTCTGGAAGCCTGGAGCCGTCACCGTCAACACGCCGCCGTCCACTGGGATCGAATGAAAACTGAACCGCCCCTTACGATCTGTGATTTGCCGCGCGGAAAAACTCGCCGATTTGAAAACCACTTGAGCTCCCGCGACCGCAGCGCCCATCGAGTCGCGCGCCATGCCCGTCAGGGACATCGATTTCACGCTCTCTGGAACCGGCGGCTTTTCTTTACGATTCTGAGCTACGGCGTTCAGCAGGGCAGGGAATTCAGCCCGCCGCGCTGCGAGGCCAAGCCTCGGCCCGCCAGCAACCAGCATCAGCGAGACCATTAAGGCCGCGGAGGCTTTCGAGGTCCGCAACTTTGAGTTTCGAGACGTCAAAGTCATTTCTGTCGCGTCGGTGTCCGCGCCGGTGGCCTTATGGTGGGCGCTCGCCCACCGCACGAATTACGGCCGTCCCAGCAAACTGGACTTGCCATTGTAGCGGTTCGCGCCTGCCCGCGTCACGTCCGGTGGCCGGACGATTCGGTATATACTCCAGACGACGGGAACGACTCAGGGTCTTGTTTCGTACCATCTCAAGTGAGAAAAGGCCCTCGCTGCCGATGCTCAACCAGCCAGTGCTCGAAGACGGTCAAGCTCCGCACGATTCTCCGCCTCCAAGCGCCACCGCGATGGTGTTGTCCATCGCCGCCGCCACCTTTCTCGCCCACATGCTGACGGCCTCGCGCTACGGCTATTTCCGTGACGAGCTTTACTACCTCGCTTGCGCTCGGCACCTGGCGTTCGGGTATGTGGATCAGCCGCCGATGATTGCCCTCATCGTCTGGCTGACGGTTCATACGCTGGGCACGTCGCTCTGGGCTCTGCACTTCCTTCCGGCTGTGGCCGCGGCGGCCATTGTCTGGCTGACGGCGGTGATCGCGCGCGAACTCGGCGGCGGGCGCTTCGCTCAAAGCTTGGCCGGGCTGAGCGTCGCCCTGGCGGGTGTGTACGTGATCATCGCTCATCAACTGTCCATGAATGTCTTCGAGCCGCTCGTTTGGATGGGCTCGGCCTATGTTCTCATCCGCATCGTGAAAACTGGCAACCAGAAACTTTGGCTCTGGTTTGGCGCGCTTTCCGGGCTAGGCCTGGAAAACAAGTATTCGGTCGCGGTCTTCGGTTTCGCGGTCGTCATCGGACTTTTGCTCACCGAACACGGCAAGGCGTTCCGCGAGCGCTGGATTTACCTCGGCGGTCTGCTGGCTTTGGCTATTTTCCTCCCCAACCTGATTTGGAACATTCAGCATCATTGGCCGTTCATCGTGCTTATGCGCAACATTCGGGCCAGCGGGCGCGATATTACCGTCGGCCCGGCGGCGTATCTGGGCGAGCAGATTTTGATGATGTCGCCGGCCAATGTTCTGATCTGGTTTCCTGGACTGCTGTTCCTGTTCTTTTCGCGCCATGGGAAGCGCTATCAGCTTCTCGGCTGGACGTTTGTCGCGGTGCTGGCGACGTTCGCCATCTTGAAAGGCAAGGACTACTACTCAGCGCCGGTCTATCCGATGGTTCTCGCGGCCGGCGCCGTGGCGATTGAGCGGGCGGCGCGCAAGCGTTTTTGGCTCAAGCCTGCGGTGACGGCGGCCTTGGTCATCGGCACAGCGCCCCTCGTCCCCATGCTGCTCCCGGTGCTAAGCATCCCCAGCTATCTGCGATATCAGAAAGCGCTCGGCTTCACGCCGCCCGCGACCGAAAAGAGCCATCTCGCTTCGCCACTACCGCAGTATTATTCCGATGAGCTCGGCTGGCCCGAGATGGTGGCGGCGCTGGCGCGCGTTTATAATAGCTTGCCGCCCGACGAGCGCGCCCGCACGGCCATTTTCGGACAGAATTACGGCCAGGCCGGCGCGATAGATTTTTTCGGCCCACGTTACGGGTTGCCCAAGGCCATTTCCGCGCACCAAAGCTATTACTTGTGGGGGCCGCGGCAGTACACAGGCGAGTCCATGATTGTGCTCGGCGACCATCGCGCCCGTCTCGAACAGCTTTTCGAGCACGTGAAACGCGCCGGGCGGTTCGGCGTGCCCTATGCCCTCGAGCATGGCTCCATCTGGCTTTGCAGCGGGCCGCGCGGCTGGAACCTCCAAGAGATCTGGCCCCGCATCAAGAATTGGGATTGAGCCGCCCTTAGGGTCTGCCGTTCGCCGTTCCAGATTCGTTGTTGAGCCATTCGAGCGGCTCTCCCTCTATGCTCGTTTCCCATGCCGCGTGACGGCCGTCACAAATTGCTTGCAATGCCGCGAGAGCGGGTGTATAAGCCGAAGTGAAAGGCGTAAGTAAAAACTGAGGAGGCTGTCCAGATGGAAGACGACAAGAAGGTGGTTGAATTGCTTCCAGAGGAGGCTTGGGTCGAACGCGAAAGCCTCGTTCCGACCTGACACTAACCGAGATCCGGCTCGTGCGGCCGGAATCTGTGGCTTGAAGGGGAGCTGAGTCCGATCCTGCCGGGGTCAGACGCGAGCTCCCCTTCATTTTGTCTGCTCGCGTAGCTGAACGACGCTATCATGCCCGCAACAAAAATCCTTGTCGGCGCCTTCTACAATCCTCACCTCGCCGAGGAAACCCTCGCATCGGCCGGATTGATAGATCATCTGGCGATGGCCGACCCGCCGGAAAAAAACGATCCGTACTTTCCCCAAATTCGGGAGCGCTTCGTTTTGCTCTTGCACGATTACATTCATCAGTTGGCCGATCCGATTCCGCCCCACGCGCTCGAACGCGCTCGGCAACTGGCTGAGCTTTACCGCACGCCCTGGGTGGCCGAACATTGCCAGTGTGTGATGACGCAGGATGGTCGCTTCAATGTGGATTACGTTTTTCCACCGCTATACACGCGCGACATGCTGCGCCGCTATGTTGAAAACGCCCAAGTGCTGATGAACGCGCTCGATCGCCCCTTGGCGATGGAGCAAATCCCGCGCTATTTTCGCGCCGATCTCGACGAAATGCGCGAGGGCGAGTTTTTGCGCGAGTTTTTTGAAACCACCGGCGCCGGATTTCTGCTCGACATCGCGCACGCCTGGCTCGAAGCGCATTACCGCGGCAAGCCGCCGCGGGAATATCTCGCCAGCCTGCCGCTCGATCTGGCCACGGAACTGCACGTCGCCGGCGTGACCGATTACTCCGATCTCGACGGGCCGTGGATCGCTCCGGTCGAGCCGAGCGATGAGATGCTGGACCTGGCGGCGTGGGCGTTCGACCGTATGCCCAAAGTTCGGGCCGTGACCTTCGACGCCTTCTCAACGTTGCTCCAGCCCGGCGCGATTCCCCGCACCGTCGAGCGGACGCGGAAAAGGCTTAACCTCGTATGAATTCGCGCCAAGCCCAGGACGTGATTCTTCGCTTGCTCGCGGACGGGCCATTTCGCGCCGCGGTCATGGCGGATCCCGAGAGCCGGGGCGCCGAGGTTGCTGGCGTGGTTCTCGGCTTGGATCTGGCGGCGCTCGACCGCTTTGGGCGGTTTCTTGGCCGGCACTATTACCGCGAACGGGTTGTCCACTATTTCAAATACGCGCGCGCCCTCTCGGCCGCGACGAATCGCCCGCCCGAAGCAGTTCTCAAGACTGCAGAATTCAAGAGCTTGATGTCGCGTTTAATCCTGGGTGATCGCGCCAGCGCCACGGCGGTTAGCGATCTGCTGCGGAATGATCTGACCCGCGACGCGGAGGCGATTCGCAGCGCCATTCCGTTCTGGGACGATCTCGTTGCCTATCAGTCAGCTTTCTTTCTGAGCGACGCTCTGCCACCGAGCGCCGCATCCCGGCCGTTTCCGGCGCGCGCTGAAACGGCCACTCTGCTTGAGCTCCAGTGGGATTTGCCCGCCGTGCTGCCCGCGCTGCTTCGCCCTTTCGATCAGCTTCCCATTCCGCCGCGCCAGCCCACGCGGCTTCTCTTCGCCAGATCGCCTGAAGGCGAAGTGACCGTCGTGCGCTGCAACGACGCGCTGCGCGACCTGCTGGAAGGATTGACGGGCGAGGTGGACCCTGCGGCGCTCGCCTCGCGAATGGGACTCGACCCCGGCTCGATTGAGAAGACGCTGCGCCAATTGGAACGGTTGGGCGCCATCATCGCGCAGGGCAGCTTTTCATCCTCCCACGTCGGCTCGGAGCTGGCCGACACGCGCTCCGCGCGGCAACAATAATGAATCGCCGCGCGGGTAGCGTTTGGAGGGCGGCAGCGGGCTTATGACGATCGAGTTCGAATCGCTGCTGACGGAAAATGAGATGGCGGCGGGTTTCCTGGCTGGCCTCGAGCGCCGCTACCTTCTTGAGAAGTTTTTCTATTGGTTTCCGCTTTCGGTTCGAGCATGGCTCGACCTTTGCAATGCCTCTCAGCCGTATAGAAACTACTCGCGTTCCTTTCAACTTATTCGTTCTCACGCTTTGGAAATCGCCGCGTCGTGTTCGGCGCGCGAAATTGAAGTAGTGAGTTTTGGAGCGGGGCAAGGGGACAAAGACGTTCTGGTGCTCGAGGCGCTGCGTTCGAGCGGAAAGAGCGTTTTCTATCGCCCCGTGGACGCTAGCTTGGCGCTGCTCGAAATGGCGGTTCTGAGGGCTACCGACGCCGGCTTCGGCACCCGCGGGCTCAAGGCCGACGTTGAGGACGCGCGCACCTCCCATTGGCTGGCAAAGACAGCGGGTACCCCGCGGCTTTACCTGATTTTGGGCAACTCGCTGGGCATCACCGATCCCTCGAATTTTCTCCGCTCCCTTCGGGCAGTGTTGCGGCCTGACGATTGGATTCTGCTCGACGGCGAGATTTATAATCCAGAATCCACGATGCTTGGCTATGACAACTCCGCCAACCGCAAATTCGCC
>JAKAWO010000192.1 GCA_021827255.1 Acidobacteriota bacterium
GATGTGGCTCGCCAGGCGGATCGCTCCCGTCAGATACCTCCCCGCCGGGATCCAAACCGTTCCGCCGCCCGCTGAAGCGCAGGCGGCGATCGCGGCATGGATGCCCTGGGTGTCCATCTGCTTGCCATCGCCCCGCGCCCCGTAATCCAGCACGCTCCAGACGCTCGGCTCTCGCTGGGAAGCCAGCCGCGCAGCTTGCGTAGGCGCGGCCGCAACCAAACCCGCCGCCGCGGAGCCCAGCAAGAATTCACGCCTTATTGTTTTGATGGACATCAACCCTCCCTTGGCCGGGCCATGGTCAATTTCCTGGTTCGAGCCCGGAAGGTGCGCCAGCACCCCAAACGTTTCGCATCAGCGCGCCCGCGCGGTAAGCCCCTTAGTGCTCATCCGGCGCCCGAGCGGCCGCACGGGTAAGCTAATCGAATGGCCTCTGAAACGTCAACAGGCAGAAGGGGCCAAAAAGCAGCGAGCGGGGAATCCTCAGGCGGCAGGCCAAAACGGAAAATTTCCTAATACGCTGTTTGCTTGCAATAGCCATGCCAGAGGGCTATACTTTCTTTTGGCGACGCATCCGGTGGGCGAAAGCCCACTTTTTTGTTGACGCTGGCTCCGCCGGCGGAGGAGTCCGGATTCCGCTGGGATCGTTACAGGGGTGATGCCGGGGGCGGAATGGCGGTCGAGACCGACAAGATTCAGGCGATTGCCGAAAGAGTGGCTGCCTCCGAAGGCATGACGGTGATTGGCGTTGAAGTCAAAGGAGGGCCGTCGAATCCCTTGCTGAGAATTACCATTGACAAACCTGGAGGAGTCTCCCACGGGGATTGCCAGTTGGTGAGCGAGCAAGTGAGCGCCATTTTGGATGTGGAAGACCCATTTCCGGGGAGCTATCTGTTGGAGGTTTCCTCGCCGGGGCTGGAGCGCAAGCTGACGAAGGCGGCCGAATACGCCCACTTTGCCGGCCGGCGGGCGCGATTGGTTCTGCGTGAGCCCGCCGAGGGGCAGAAAGTGTTTGAGGGCACGCTCGCAGGTTTGGAAGCCGGGCGGGTGCGTCTAAGCCTAGACAGCGGCAGCATGGCGGAGTTCGAGCTTTCGAATATTTCCAAAGCGCGGCTGGTGGCGAAACTCTAGGCTAGCCCACGAAAAGCGGCCGGCGAATTCTGACGGCTTGGGGCGGGTCCAACAGGAAGCGAAGCGCGTGGGATTCCGCGCCTCAAGGAGAGCCACGATTTCCAGCGCGAGGGCTTGCTGGCGGATGGAGGTTAGATCAGCGTGACCACGAGTCTCCTTTACCAGACGATTGATCAGTTGAGCCGCGAGAAGGGCATTGATCCGCAGATTATCATTGCGGCGGTTGAGGACGCCATGCTGGTGGCGACCCGGAAATACTATAAGACCGCCGAGGATCTAGAATCGCACTTCAACAAGGAAACCGGGACGGTGGAAGTGTTCGCAGTGAAGAAAGTGGTGGAAGAAGTGGCAGACTCGGACCACGAGATTGCGGTCGAAGCGGCGCAGAAGCTGGATCCCGAGGCCGCCCTCGAGGGTCTGGTGAAGATTCCAAAGTCCACTTTGCCGCTGGGGCGGATTGCCGCTCAGACGGCCAAACAAGTGATTTTCCAGAAAGTGCGGGAGGCCGAGCGGGACACCATTTACGCGGAGTACAGCCAGCGCATCGGCGAGCTGGTGAACTGCACGGTCAAGAGGATGGAAGGCCCCGACGTGATTCTGGACCTGGGCCGGACGGAAGCGCGGATGCCGCGCCGGGAGCAGTCGCGGCTGGAGACGTACCAAATCGGGGATCGGGTGCGCGCAGTCATCACGATGGTGGATCGAGCGGCGCGAGGACCCCAGGTTATCGTTTCGCGCGCGGATGCGATGCTGGTCCAGCGGCTGTTTGAGATGGAAGTGCCGGAGATTTACGACGGCACGGTGGTGATCAAAGTGATTGCGCGCGAGGCGGGCGAGCGAACGAAGGTGGCGGTTTATTCCCGCGATCCGGACGTGGATTGCGTGGGCGCGTGCGTAGGAATGAAGGGGATGCGAGTGCAATCCATCATCCGCGAGCTGAAGGGGGAAAAAATTGACATCATCGAGTACAACGAGGACCCAGTGGTCTTTGCCGCCAACGCGCTGAGCCCGGCCAAAATCAATCATGTCTCGATTGTGGACGCTGAGCAGAAACACCTGGAAGTGATCGTCGAGGATTCTCAACTCTCCTTGGCGATCGGGAAAAAGGGGCAGAACGTGCGCTTGGCCGCCAAGCTGCTCGGGTGGCAGGTGGACATCAAGAGCGAAGAGGAGAAGCGGCAGGAGATTGAGTCGCAGATGGCGGCGATGGCGCTGCGCGGCGCGCCCATTGTCGAACTTAAAGGGCTGGGTGACAAGACACTCGAGAAGCTTCGCCATCACGGCATCGAGACGGTGGAACAGCTCGCGCAAATGACGCCCGAAGAGCTGACCCAGATTCAAGGCATCGGCGAGAAAACCGTGGAGCGCATCCGAAACGTTGTGACAGAGTACTTTGAACAGGGGCGCAGCGCGTTGGAGGCGGAGGAAGCAGCCGGTCCGGCCGGGCCCGAGGCGGAGGCAGAAACCGAGGTTGCGGCGGCGCCGGGCGAGGCCCCGGCGGAAACCGCAGCGGTCGCGCCGGAGAGCGACAAAAAGGACCCACCAGCGGACGAGTAGAGTGCATCCGCCAGGCGGCTGGCGACTGCCCTGTGGACGACGGGGCAGATGAAGAGAAAAGGGGTTGAATGGGCAGCATCCGAATCAATGAGCTGTCGCGCGAGCTCGAGGTCAAGAGCCGAGCGGTCCTCGACTACCTTCGTGAGATTGGCGCCGGGGATAAGAAATCGCACTCGAGCTCGGTCGAAGAAGACGTCGCGGAAAAGGTTCGCGCCCACTTCCGCGCTGAGGCAGAGACGCCGCAAACGCCTGTCGCCGCCGAAGCCGAACCCGCTCAGGCGATTCCGAAACCGAAATCCGAGCCTCAACCCGCGGTGGCGAAAGCGCAAGAAGAAGCGAAGCCCAGCGTTCCGGCAATGACCCGCTCAATTGCCGAAATCACGGCAGCGGTGCGCAAGAGTGTTGCTCCACCGCGGCCGGCGGCCGAGAAGCCTGTGGCAGGCGTTGCTGCCGGCGTCCATCCGGCGTCAGGTCCGGCTGTGACTCCGGCCGTTCGCACGGCGGTCGGGGGCGCGCGGCCTTCCCCCGCTGCGGGCAGTGCCGCAGTTCATCCGGCCGCAGCTCGGACGGAAACGACGGGCGCAAAACCGGCCGCGGCTGGGGGCGGCGTTGTCGCGGCGAAGGTTGCCGAAACGGCGCTACCCGCAGCGAAGCGGCCGCTGGTCGAGTTGCCTCCTTCCAAGCAACCTATCTACCCGGCGGCGGGACTGCCCAGGGCATTGCCGGTTCGAACTCATCCCGTGCGCCGGCCGGGTGAGCCACGCCCGATGCATCCGACCGCTTCGCGCTCGGCGGGGAGCGCGGCGGGAGCGCCTGCCCGGAGCGGCCCGTTGCGGCAGGCCCCGACGCCCCGCCCCGTGGCGCCTCCGCCCCGTCCGCTCACCCTGGACGAGATCCCGGTCACGCGCAAAATTGTCATCAGCGAGGGGATCAGCGTTAAAGAGCTATCGGAGAAGCTGGAGGCGCGAGCCAAGGAGGTTCTGAAAAGGCTTCTCGACAAGGGAATCTTCGCCACCATCAATCAAACGCTCGACAGCCAGACCGCCTCCGAGGTAGCGCGGCTGATGGGCGCGGAGACGGAGGTCATCACCTACGAGGAAGAAGTGCTGCAGGAGGTCGAGGAGAGCGACAAAGCCGAGGACTTGCAGGCGCGCGCGCCGGTGGTGACGGTGATGGGCCATGTGGATCACGGCAAGACTTCCTTGCTGGATGCCATCCGCGAGACGCGGGTGGCGGCGGGTGAAGCCGGCGGCATCACCCAGCACATCGGCGCCTATGAAGTGGAAGCGCAAGGCCGCAAGGTGGTTCTTCTCGACACTCCCGGCCATGAGGCCTTCACCTTAATGCGCGCCCGCGGCGCCAAGGTGACCGATGTGGTGGTGCTGGTGGTGGCGGCGGACGACGGCGTGATGCCGCAGACCCTGGAGGCCATCAATCACGCCCGAGCCGCCAAAGTGCCCATCGTCGTGGCCATCAACAAGATTGACAAGCCGGAGGCTCAGCCGGAGCGCGTCAAGAAGCAACTCTCCGACTACGGGCTGATGCCTGAAACGTGGGGCGGCGATACGGTGACGGTGGAAGTGTCCGCCAAGCAGAAGCAGAATCTCGAGCTGCTGCTGGAGATGATCCTGCTCACCGCGGACCTGCAGCAACTGAAGGCTAACCCGCGTCGGCTGGCGACGGGGACGGTGCTCGAAGCGAAGCTCGACCGCGGGCGCGGCCCGGTGGCCACGGTGCTGATTGGCAACGGAACGGTTCGGGTGGGCGACCCCTTCATTGTGGGAGCGATTTATGGGAAGGTTCGAGCCATGTTCGACGACCGCGGCCGGCCGATCCAGCGCGCCGGACCTGCGACCCCGGTGGAAGTGCTGGGCCTCGAGGATGTTCCGCAGGCCGGGGACCGCTTACAGGTGATTGAGGACACCATGAAGGCGCGACAGATCGCCTTCCACCGGCAGGCAAAGCTGCGCGAGGCCGCGCTGGCCAAGTCGGCGCGTCTGACCCTGGAGCAATTGCACGAACAGTTGGCGGCGGGCGAGGTCAAGGAGCTGCCGCTCATCATCAAAGCGGACGTGCAGGGCTCGGTGGAGGTGCTGGCGGATACGCTCAACAAGCTCAGCCATGAGAAGGTCAAGGTCAAGGTCATTCACGCCGGGGTGGGGGCCATTACGGAGACGGACGTGCTGCTGGCTTCCGCCTCGAACGCGGTCATCGTGGGCTTCAACGTTCGGGCGGAGCGCAAAGCGGCCGGGCTGGCTCAGCTTGAGAACGTGGATATCCGTCTTCACACCGTCATTTACAACGTGACCGAAGAGATCAAGAAGGCGATGAGCGGGCTGCTGGCGGCGGTTTACAAAGAGACGACGCTCGGCCGCGCCGAAGTTCGCGAGACGTTCCGGATTACCAAGGTCGGCACCGTCGCCGGCTGCTACGTGCAAGAAGGCAAGATCACCCGCGACTCCAAGCTCCGCCTGCTGCGCGACAACGTGGTGGTGTACGAGGGCAAGGTGAGGTCCGTGCGGCGGTTCAAGGAGGACGTGAGCGAGGTGACTTCCGGAATGGAGTGCGGCATCACGCTCGAGAATTTTAGCGATATCAAGATCAGCGACGTGCTCGAAGCGTTTGTGGTGGAGCGGGTGATGGAGCCCGCCGTAGCCTGACGGGGCCTGGCGTCACAAGATGCGCGTCGGCGTGCTGAGGCTCGAAATCCGCCTTCCCTATTGCCATTCGCTCAAGGAGCGGCGGGCGGTGCTGCGAAAGATGCGGGACCGGCTCCGCTCGCGGTTCAACGTCGCCGTGGCCGAGCTGAATCACCGCGACGTTTGGCAGTCCGCGACGCTGGGCGTGGTTTCGGTGTCGGACAGCCAGCCCGTGCTCGAAGGGCTTCTCCAGGAAGTCTTGCGCGAGTCGGAAAGAATCCTCGGCGATGACGTTGCCAACTATACGCTCGACTTCTTGTGAGCTTCTCAGGCCGCAGGATGGGGAAGGTTCACATGAACACGCCGAGCCGCCGCCAGGCGCGGCTGGCCGACCAAATTCGGGCCGCGATGGCGGAAATGATCGGCGCCGAGCTTAAGGACCCGCGAATTGGTTTTGTGACCGTGACGCGCGTCGAACTGACGGCGGACCTCCACCAGGCGCGGGTGTGGGTCTCCGTGCTGGGGGGCGCGAACAAGGCCCAACCGACGCTGGAGGGACTAACTTCGGCGACAGGCTACCTGCGGCGCGAGCTAAGTCACCGTTTGCGCTTGCGGCGCGCGCCCGAAATTTTCTTCCGGCTCGACCGCGGCCCGGAGGAATCCGACCGGCTCGAACACCTGCTGCAGGAACTCCATCGCAGAGAAGGCGATTCGTAGTTCGGCAAGAGGGACCCGTGGCAGAATTACCTTCAACCGCCCAGGCCGGGCCGGGAACGACG
>JAKAWO010000193.1 GCA_021827255.1 Acidobacteriota bacterium
CATACCGTAAGTGTAAGTGCCCGTGGCGGTGTCCATGATTTGGATCAGCTTGCCGGTGGGCGATTCGCGCAGCACGGTGCCGTTGGCGAGCGAGAAGAAAAGCTCGCCTTTGGCGAAGGGGACGGGGGTTCCAGTGCCGGTCAGCGAGATGGATTGGGCGTTGGTTGAAGAATCGTCGGACTCAGTCAGCGTGGCCGTGAGTGGTCCCAGGCGGTAAGGGTTGAAGGTCACGTTGATGACGCAACTGGCGCCCACCGCGAGCGTGTTGGGCGAAACGGGGCAGTTGGTGGTTTGGGAAAAATCGGGGGTGGTGTAAGAATTCTCGCCGAGCGAAATGACGATGCTGCCGAGAGGCCCTGTGCCTTTGTTGGTGAGCGTGACGGTCTGGGCGGCGGTGGACTGGCCCACCGGCGTGCTGGAGAAGGCGAGACTGCTGGAAGTAAAGGCCGGCAGACCGGCGGAAACTCCCGTTCCCTCCAGGCCGACGGTCTGCGGGCTGGTGGCGGTGTCATCGGTGATGGTCAGCGAGCCGACGATCACCCCGAGCGTGCTGGGTGTGAAGGTGAGGGGAAGACGGCAGCTTGACCCGGCGGCGAGCAGCGTGCTGGAGCTGACGAGCAATTGACAGGCGGTGGGCCCAGGAGTGTTGGGAGGCACGAGGGCGAAGTCGGAAGGCGTGGCCGAAATCGCCGAGATGACCATCGGGCCCGTGCCGGCGTTGCTCAAAGTGATATAGCCAACGTTCGTGCTGGACCCGACGACCTGTTCGCCAAAGTTCAGGCTGTTTGCCGACAGGCTCGCCAGGCCGGCGGAAATGCCGGTCCCCGATAAGCTGACGGTTTGCGGGCTGCCGGGGGCGTTGTCGGTAAAACTGAGGGTGGCGCTGGCGCTGCCGGTCGCAGTCGGACCAAACGTGACGCTCACCGAACAGGTTCCATTCGGCGCGACCGTCGTGTTGCTGCACGAGTCGGTCGCGAGCTTGAAGTCGGCGGCGTTCGTGCCCGAAGCTGCTACGGCGCTCGCCCCGAAAATCAAATTGCCGCTGCCGCTATTTGTCACCGTGACGGTTCGGGCGGTGCTGGTGGTGTTGACAACCTGGTCGGTGAAGCTGACGGCGCTGGGCGAAAAAGCGGCTTTGGCCAGTGGCTGCTGAAGCAGGATCGAAAGTGTGCCATAGTCCCCGTTGCCTGCGGCAAAATCAAGGCGGCCATCTGCGTTGAAGTCCCCCACCGCCAGGGAAAAAGGACGCACGCCGAGCGGCACAGAAGGGGCGGCCGTGAACGTTCCGTCGCCATTGCCGAGCATGATGTCCACATCCATGTGTCCCCAGCTTGCGGCGGCCAGGTCCGGCTTCCCGTCGCCGTTGAAATCCCCCACGGCGACCGCGGTGCAGTTCCTTTCCACGGGCAAGGGAGAGCCGGGAGCTTGAGTAAATGTTCCATCACCGTTGCCAAGCAGAATGGTTACAGCCTGGTCGGCGTCAACGTTGTCTCCGACTGCCAAGTCAAGCTTTCCGTCACCGTTGAAGTCCGCTACGGCTATCGTGTCGGGGCCAGTTCCCCCCGGTATCGGCGAACCAGCCGCCTGCGTAAAGGTGCCATTCCCATTACCCAACAAAATCGTCAAGGTGCTGTCATTCTGGTTTGCGACCGCCAAGTCGAGCTTGCCATCACCGTTGAAGTCGCCCACTGCAATGGCGCTGGGGTTTGTCCCCACAACAATCGGTGAGCCTGATGCCGGGGTAAATGTCCCGTTCCCGTTGCCCAGCAAAATGGTCACGTTGTTGGAGCCGCCGTTCGCCACTGCCAGATCCAGATTCCCGTCATCGTTGAAGTCCCCGACGGCAACAGCACGAGGATGGGACCCGACTGATATCGGTGAGCCGGAAGCCTGACTGAAAGTTCCGTCGCCTTTGCCGAGAAGAACGGTTACGGTGCCGTCATTTTCGTTCGCAATCGCCAGATCGAGATGCCCGTCATTGTTGAAATCGCCCTCTGCGATCGCCACGGGCCCATTTCCTACCGTTATGGGCGAGCCAGGAGCCGGCGTGAACGTCCCATCGCCGTTGCCAAGAAGGATTGAGACCGTATCAGTGGCCCCTGTCCCGCTGAGGCACCCGGAAGGTGGCGAACTGTCGCACGAGTTCGCAACCGCCAAGTCAAGTTTTCCATCGCCATTGAAGTCTCCCGCGACTACGGCGTAGGGTTGGATTGCCTGAGTTGTCGGCGAACGGGCGGCGTTGGCGAAAGCTACCGATGCCGAGGGCAAGATGGTCGTGAAAAAGACCACATTCGACACGCCGCCGCCCGGGGCGGGGTTCACCACAGAAACGGAAGTTGTGCCCGCTGAGGCGACATTGGCGGCAGGAACCGCTGCCGTCAGTTGCTTGCTGCTGACGAAGGTCGTGGTGAGCGCTACCCCGCTCCAATCCACGATCGAGCCGGAGACGAAGCCGCTGCCGTTCACGGTGAGGGTAAATCCGCTGCTCCCCGGCGCGACGGCGTCGGGAACGAGCGGCTGATTGATGAAAGGAACCGGGTTCGGCGTCAGCGCTTCCCCGAACGAAGCAACGCTCAGAAAAATTACAAAAAGGAGTGCAGCCCGCCTCATGGTCCCCTCCCCTTGGCCAGCAGGTCGAGTGTGGAAGCTCGCCGACGCTCCCCATGCCCTCCGCGACTTTCCGTGCCGAACTCTGGGTTAGCCTTATACACCTCTTCAGGAAGAGCCGTCAAGCTCTCCCTTGGCCTTGTCGTTCGGCCCGGGCATTACCCCGGAGCACTGCCGGACGCCTGCGCGTCCGACAGGGAGCTGGCGGCGGGGCTTGGAGAAGTCATGCGAAGAAAAACGGCGGACGAACTTACACCGAAGCGGGAGGGGTTGTGAATCCGTCACCGTGATCGCAGGCAGTGAGAAGGTGAAAGAGGATGGCCGCCTGCTGGCGTGGGTAGGAGCGTTCATCATTCAACAGGCCATAATCGCCCGTGGAGAAGCCGAAGCCCCCGTTGGGCCGCTGGCGAGCGAGCAGGCGCGAGAAGCATCGCTCGGCCAGAACGTCGTCGGCGCTTAGGCCGAGGCGGTATCCCGAATGCAACGCCGCGCCCAGGGCGGCGGTGTAATAATTCACCTCCGGGCCGCCACGTCCCGCGCTCGCGCAGTCATTGGCGCAGGCGCCGCTCGGCTGGACCCCCCGGCGAAGAAATTGAAAGAGCCGGTCGAGGATGGGCCGGGCTCCAAGGCCGGGGCGCAACGCTTCCGCGCGGCCAAGGTGCAAAAACATATGCGCGTTGTATTGAAAACAGAGGTAATGATCCCTTGCGCTTTCATAAGGGCTGGAGACGATGTAAGGAATTTCGCCACTGGGCATTTGAACGGCGGCGATGAATCGAAGCATCGGCGCGATGTGCTCCATAAAGCGATGGTCTTCGGTTGCGCGCCATAGCCGCAGAAAGAACCAAACGGCAATCACAGAATTATTGGGCACTTTACCGCGCGGCCGATCGAAATAATTGATGACCTCGCCACCATCGTGTGACTGAAAACCGATGTGGCTGACGATGAAGTCATAGGCGCGAACCGCGGCGCGCGAAAACTCTGTGCGACCCGTTCGAGAATAGGCGCTTAACAGGACCGTGGCGCCCCAAATGCCTTCGAGCGCAGCGATCAAGTGGCGACGCTCCGGCAGCGGATAATGCCAATAACCGTCCGAGATTTCGAGCGCCAGCACGGCCTCGGCGGTTTCCAGCGCAATATCGCGGTAACGCGGTTGGCCGGTCGCATCGAACAGCAGCCAATTGGCCAGCGCCCAGTTGCCCTGGGCTTGCATGAAAACGTAGTCGTCGCCCCACGGCACAAAGTCGAGGGCGCTTTTCAGGAAGCGCCAAAAGCGCCAGTTGAATCGAACGCCGGGATCGGGCCCCTTCAACAGGCCCTCGAAAATGTGATGCTCGAACAGATACGCATGGAGTCGTTCGCACCTTTCAAGGATGCGCTCTGAGGAGAGTGCGGGAGGTGGCTCGGTAGCGCCGCGTACCGCTGCAACAAGCGCCGCGGCATTTGCTTCCGAGGCGGCAGGGGCGCGCGCCTCGCGCCGTTCCCTGGTCACGCTTCGATAGACCTCAAGAACCTTTTGCGAGCGATCGCGCAGCGAGAATTGCTGAGCGCGCTCGCGGCCTCGCGATCTGCCGCCCCGTCGGCACACTTCAATCAGTGGGGCCGCGATGGCCTCTGCCGTTCGCGGAACAATGTAATTGCCTTCCACGCCCCGAAGCACTTCGGCCGTATCGCCAACCTCCACGGAAATCACCGGCAGGTTCACGGCCAAGGCTTCCTTGACGGAGTTCGGCGAACCCTCCGACTCCGAAGCAAGGACCAACACGTCGGCGGCATTGTAGTAAAAAGGCATCTGCTGCCGGGGAATGCCGGAGACTTGCAAAACCTCCAATTCGGGAAATTGGGCGCGCGCCAGGCGCACCGCTGCCTGAACCAAATCCAGCCGCTTGGCGGGACGGTCGGAACCGTATGGGAACAGTGCGTACTTCTTACGAGGGTCCAAATTCAAAGCGCGGCAGGCCCGATCACGGTCGAGTGGGCGGAAAAGCTCCAGATCAATTCCGGTCGGGATGACGCGAGCGCTCGGCAGCCGGAGCTTCCTTTTCATGGGCTCGCTCATGACGATCACCGCGTCCACCGAGCGGGCCAGGATGAAGCTCGAAAGCTGGAAGATGCGGCCGAGCAAGGTCAGGCGGCCGGCGCCGTCGAACCGGCCCAGAACGTCGTCCCCCATGAACTTGACGACGACCGGCACGCGCCGTTGACATCGAGCCACCCACCCGGAAAGACCAAATTCAGCGTGGATCAGATCATATGGCTTCCCTGCGACGCGCCACCGAACCTCGAAAATGCCTTTGACGTAATTCATCAGCGACTGGCGACCGTTGAGGAATACCACATCGTAATCCACGCCCAACGGGCGGAGGGACTCCATTTGGGCTTGGATCGCCGAGCCGTAACTTGGATCATCTGCGGTGGGCCAGAGGTTGGTTACCAGCAGAACCTTATAGCGCGGCGGGGATGCGTCAAGTTCAACCGGGGGCGCGGCGGTTCGAGGGCCTTCGGGTTTCAGGTCTTCATGTTGTGGCAAAGCCATAGCTCACAGAGCGCCCAACCTGGCAGGTTGCGGGAAGCGATTAAAAGGCAGGCGGACGGCTGTAGAGCGCGAGGTTTACCTTCGTCCAGTCGCCCTTGATGATTTGGGCGCGAATGGTTCGCGCGTTCACGCCCCGCATCGTTTGCTGATAGGCAAAGAAGGCTTCTTTGAGACACGTTTGGCAGTCTGCCGCGTGCTTGTCGGGCCGGGTGAAGCAATCGAGCAGGCAGGCGTGCCCCAAATTCCTGCTGCACCAGCAGTAACAAGGTTGCTGATAGAGCACGGGCCGGATGCGCGCCGCCAAGCGATAGGCGTTTTCCGCCCAGGGATTGCCAGCAAACTCACGCCAGGGCAGCACTTGGGGTAACGGTCCGCGCGGCGAACGCGAGTGGAACGGAGGAACGGAGGCACGCGGAGCTTGAGGCGCAGCATAACTCGACGTGAGTCGCGAAAAGGCGAACGCGGCAAAAATGGCTATGGCCGCCACCAGACACATTCTGGCCGCGCCGAGTTCGCGCAGCGATTTCTCCGGCGGTTGAGTCCGCACAAGCGCTTGCCTCCTCAGCCTCAGCTTACCACAGGCTGCCGCGCGCAACCACCACCGTCGCCAGAGGGTGAGTCGGCTGAGTTGCGCGTCGCCGCCAAAGAGGACAGCCCCGTAGAGCCAAGAGTCGGCTTGCGAAAAGAGCGCTCAGTGGGCGGCCCCGTCCTTTTTGGTCGCGCGCTTCAGGGTCATGTTGAAATCCCCGAACGGACCGGAAACTTTCAACTGCATGGTGTCGCCGGAAACCGTCCCCACGTGGTCAATCGTATTGTCCTGGTAGCTGGTCTTGAAGGAAATTTTGTTGCCTTCGACCTTGCCGTTGCTGATGGGCTGCTGGCCGTTGGGGGTTTCGGCCGTCCCGGTCAGCGTGGTTCCTTTCGCTTTGAGGTT
>JAKAWO010000194.1 GCA_021827255.1 Acidobacteriota bacterium
TTCCGATCTGTAAACGTAGGCGGAGTGCCCGTCGCTCGCCAAAAGCGATTCCACTTCGCGGCGCAAATCGTTGTCCGCGCCGCAGGCTCCTTTCAGAAACGCCGCCCGCCCGCTGCCCTCGAGTTCCAGCGCCGCGTGGTACAACCGCTCGATCTGCCGCCAGCGCTCAGGAGTCACGATTCATCCCCGCATGCGGGCAGAAGCCCAATGCTAGAGCCCCTGCGCCGAGCGACGAACGGATTACATACAGGCCGAATTTACTCCCTGCGAATGTCCCCATCCGAGATGCCCTGATTATACTCTCGTTCGGCGGTTTCTACCGGAGCCGCGGGTGGGACATTTGGGTGGGGCGCGCAATTTCAGTTAGGGCGGATCTTTTCGGGCCAGGCTTGTTTGCCGACCAGTGGGACGAACTGGCAGGGGTCGAGGTCGCGGCGAGCGAGCTCGCCACCACGCTTGAAGATGAGCTGGAGGATCTGCTGATGAAGGTCGCCGATGGGGATCACGAGCCGGCCACCTTCGGCGAGCTGATCGAGGAGGGGCGGGGGCACGCGAGGAGAGCCGGCGGTGACGAGGATAGCGTTGTAGGGCGCGTCGGGCGGATAGCCCTCGCTGCCGTCGCCGGTCACGACGTGAACGTTCGGGTAGCCCAGGCGGCGTAGGCGGTCGCGGGCGCATTGGGCGAGCGAGGGATTGCGTTCGATGGTGACCACGCTCGCGCCCAGTTCGGCCAATATGGCCGCTTGGTAACCCGAGCCCGCGCCGATCTCGAGCGCCTTGTCTCCCGCGAGGATGCGGGCGGCAGCGGTCATGGAGGCGACCATGTAAGGCTGCGAGATGGTTTCTGATTCGCCAATCGGCAAGGGGCGGTCGTCATAGGCGGCGGCGCGCTGCTCAGGAGCGACAAACTCATGGCGTGGCACCTTGAGCATTGCCGCAAGCACCCGTTCGTCCCGGATGCCGCGGCGGCAGAGTTGCTGCTCCACCATGGCTCGACGCTGAAGGCTGAAGGCGGGATTCTGTTCCATGAGAGCCGGGCGAAGCGGCCGCCCCGCGGCCTCGAACCTCGCTCAAGGTATAATAGAACCACTCCATGAGTTCCGAAAGATACTCCCGGCAAATCCTCTTTGCGCCGATCGGCCGCCAAGGGCAGGAGCGCCTGGCGCGGGGCGGGGTGGTGATCGTTGGCTGCGGGGCGCTGGGGACGGTCCAGGCGTCGCTCGTGGCGCGGGCGGGCGTCGGGCGGCTGCGGCTGGTGGACCGCGACTACGTGGAGGAGAGCAACTTGCAGCGGCAGTTTCTCTTTGACGAGGAAGACGCCGCGCGGCGCCTGCCGAAAGCCGTGGCGGCGGAGCGGAAACTGAGAAGCGTCAATTCCGAGATTCAGATCGAGGGCGTTGTGGCGGACCTCACGGCGCGGAACGCGGAAGAACTGGTACGAGGCTTCAACCTTATTCTGGACGGCACGGATAATTTTGAGACCCGGTATCTTTTGAACGACCTTTCGCTCAAGCTCCGCATTCCGTGGATTTACGGAGCGGTGGTCGGCAGCCAAGGAGTGACGATGACCGTGCTTCCCGGCCGCACGGCGTGCCTGGCCTGCGTGCTGCCAAAGCCCCCGCAAGGCGCGCAGGAGACCTGCGACACGGTGGGCGTGATCGGAAGCGCGGCCGCGTGGACGGCGTCGCTCGAAGCGACCGAAGCGCTGAAGATTCTGCTAGGGCGCGAAAACGAATTGCACGGCACCCTGCTTTCCTACGACATCTGGAAAAACCGGGGTCAGCGGATTCGGCCTCAGCGCGACGCGGAGTGTCGGGCTTGCGGCCAAGAGGATTTCGCCTATTTGCGGGATGCGGCAAGCCATCCGACCGTGTTGTGCGGGCGGAATGCCGTCCAAATCCGGCCAGCGGAACCGCGGGCGCTAGACTTGGCGGAGCTGCGAAAGCGGCTGGAGGCGGTCGGGAGCGTGCGCGGCAATGAATATCTTCTTCAGTGCCGCCTGGAACCATGTGAAATGACCGTCTTCGCCGACGGGCGGGCGATCTTCAAAGGCACCGATCAGGAGAGCGTGGCGCGCGGATTGTACGCGAGATACATCGGAAGTTGAGCGCCGGCAGGCCCCCCGTCCGAGCCTCCGGAGTCACCGATCGCCCAAGATCCCAATCGTCGCCGTCGGCGGTTTTATTGCACTCTCTCCGCGCGCGAAGCCAAATCGGTGGCGCTCTTCGGGGTGCTGACATAACCTGTAATTCTGTTCTTGTCCACTTCGTTCACGACCACTTCATCGAAGCTCCGGGAACCGCGCATCAGAAAGAAGATCGGCTCGTCAATCGTCCGATTTTTCTTTTCGATAACCATGTCATCCACCAGAAGGTTGACGTTGAAGCGGTGGTGCTTGACGTTGGTCTTCTTCAGGGTCAAGCCGATGGCGCCGACGCGGGCCGGGCGGTTGCGGAGAAGGGTGAATTCATAGTAGTTGCGCTGACCGAGCTTGATGAGCTGCTCGAGCTCGCGGTGATTGCGGGCGATGAGGGTTCCGAAACGGCTTTTGGTCATTCCGTAATCGCTGGCCAGCGTGCTGACATTCTGCTGAGTGGTGTGGAGGTCGGACTTCGTGGAAGAGACATCCTGGTTGAGCGCGGCAACCTGCTCCTGGTCAGCTTTGCGGGAGATTTCATTTTGCAGGTTGCTGACTTGCTTGGCTTGCTGCTTCTCAAGGCGAGCGACCAGGAGGCGGGCACGATGAAGTTCAACGCTCTGGGTGCCAACGCGGTGGGCGGCATCGTCGAGGCTCTCCTGGACGGCCCTGAGCTGCTGGTCGTCGTTTTGTTCGACGCTCAAAAGCTTAGTGGACAGGTCGGCGGTGAGCTGGGTGCGGGTTTGGTCTTGCTGCGCGTGGAACGACTTGCGCATCGCGGCCATCTCGCTGAACGAATAAATCTCACCGATGAACAACGCCGCCAAAATCGCGAAGATCGCGACCGTTTACGAGCTTCCCGAAGAACTCTCGGGCGGAATCAACGTAGGGGCTTCCTGACTTCCGGCTTGATCCATCGTCATGGGTTGTTCCTCCTCTTAATTCCTGCCAGGGGCCAGTCATCCGCTCGGACGGCGAGGGATGCTGAGGCGCGGTGCAGCACGGCAAAGGCCAATGGGATGCCATGTAAACTATTGAAAGGAATATGGCGAAATGGATTTTGCATCCTCGAAGGACGTGGCCTGACAGCAGTTCCTACCTTGCGGGATGTAAGAAATTCAGTGAGGCGTGTGGACCCGAGCAACTACGATTCTGCCCTGGAATGGAAGCCGGCGATGGCGCTCGGCTCATCCGGGCAGATTTCAAGGGCGCGGTTCAAGCGGGCGGTTTCCAGAATGGTCATCACCCTGGCGGGGATGGCGGCGAGCTTGAATTCTCCGCGGGCTTTGCGAAAAGCCGTGAGGGCCGCTACGAGAGACCCAAGCCCGGTGCTATCCACATAGGTGATCCTGCCCATATTGACCAGAACGCGGCGATGCCCCGAACCTAGAAGGTGGCGGATTTTCAGGTGGAATTCCTCCACCGGAGCACCCATGATGAGCGGGCCGGCCAAATCTAGAATGGTGACGTCGCCGGAGGCGCGCTGGCTGAGTTGGAAATCAGTAAAGGCGGGGCGGCGCTCCGCATGCACGGACGGGGCCCATCCCTCTTTGTTGACTTGGCGAGCGCGGCCCAAGGCAAGCGCTTCCGGTGGCACATCGTCCGTGATGGTTGAGCCGGCACCCACATAGGCGCCGCGGCCGATGGTCACTGGGGCCACGATCATCGTTCCGCTGCCGATGAACGCACGGTCGTCAATGGTCGTGGTGTTCTTGCGCTCACCGTCGTAGTTGCAGGTTACGGTTCCCGCGCCGACGTTCACATCGTGGCCGAGCACCGCGTCCCCGAGGTAAGCCAGGTGCCACGCTTTGGTGCGGCGCCCGATCCGCGATTTTTTGACTTCCACGAAGTTCCCAACGCGCGCTTCCGGCAGGAGAACGGCGCCGTCGCGCAGATGGGCGAACGGCCCGATAATGACATCGGAGGCGATGTCGCACCCGGTAATCATCGAATAAGGGCGCACGGTCACCCGGTCACCCAGCGTCGAGTCGGCAATCGTGCATCCCAGCCGCAGGGCGCAGTGGCTCCCGACGGCCGTCGCGCCCAGCAGGCTGACGCCCGGTTCAAGGATGGAATCCGCGCCCACGCGGACGTCCCCGTCAATGTAGGTGGTGTCCGGGTTGACAATCGTCACCCCCTCGCGCATCAGATTTTCGGCCTTCCGCGCGCGGAGGATCTTTTCAGCTCGCGCCAGATCCAACCTGTCGTTGATGCCAAGCACCTGGGCACTCTCTTCAACCGGGAAGGCGACGACTGTTTCTCCGTGGCGGCGGAAGAGAGGGACCAAGTCTGTCAGCAGATATTCCTTCTGCGGGTTGTCGCGGGTGAGCTGGCCGAGGTGATTGAGCAGGGGGCGGCGGTCGAAGCAAATGATGCCGCTGCTGACCTCGCGGATTCTTTTCTGGGCGGCAGTGCAGGCGCTTTCCTCCACGATGGCTCGAACTCGAGATCCCCCGGCGGGCGCGCGCAGCACGCGGCCATAGCCATGAGGGTTGTCCAGGCGGGTGGTCAGCACAGTGGCCGCGGCCGTGGCGCGGAGATGCGCCCGGGCCAGCTCGAGAAGGGTTTCGGAACGAAGCAGTGGAGCGTCGCCCACCAAGACCATCACCGCGGCGCTGGAAGAGCGCTCGAGTTCGCGCCGCGCGGCCAGCAAGGCGTGGCCCGTTCCGAATGGCTGCTTCTGCACGATGAAGCGCAACCCAGGCCGCTCAAACTTCGTGCGGACCTGCTCCCCCTGGTGGCCGATGACCATGTACGTCTGCTCCGGGCCGGCGGCCAAGGCGGCGCGCAGCGCGTACTCGCCGAGAGGCATCCCGGCCAGATGATGCAGAACCTTTGGATAACTGGATTTGAAGCGCGTGGCCTTACCTGCGGCCAGGATGAGGGCGGTAAAACGCTGATTCGGCATCCAATCTCCTTGTTCTGTCGCTGCTGAGCGTGGGGTTGACTTGCACGATGCCTCCAATCTACAGCCCTTTCCACCGCCAGGCAAGCGCTCGCCGGACCGAGCGCGTTTTCCGGAGCCAGGTCTCGGCCGGTTAGTGGTTCCTCGGGGGATGTACGTCTGGATCAGGCTCGGCGGCGGAGCTCAGATGTTCCCTCGCTTCAATTCGCCCACCAGATAATCGCAAGAGCGGACGGCCAGCGCCATGATGGTCAAGGTGGGATTCTGGCATCCCAGCGAAACGAAGCAGGAACCATCCATGACAAAGAGGTTGCGGATGTCATGGGTTTGTTGAAACGGGTTGAGCACCGATGCCCGGGGGGCATTGCCCATCCTTGCGATTCCGACTTCGTGCATCGCCCAGCGGGGCGCCGAGGGATGTAGGAAAGGGCGCACCCGCTTGGCGCCAGCCGCCTCCAGCATCTCAGCGCCGGATGCGGCCATATCCTTGGCCATGGCACGCTCGTTCGGGCCGTCCGACATGTGGATCTTGAGGACCGGAATGCCCCAGGCGTCCATCACGTTTCGGTCAATTTCAACGAAATTGTCCCAGCGGGGCAGCATCTCGCCAAAGCCGACGAGAGAAGCGCTTGCCCGCGGCTCAACCAGGGCCTTGCGAAAATCCACTCCAAAGCCCGGGGCGCGCCAGTTGAGTTGAGCATTGGCGCCCCCTTGATATCCATATCCGCGCAGAAACGCTTGAGTTCGAGATTTTCGGGTGTTGCGAAAGCGGGGTATGTAAATGCCACAAGGCCGGTTGGGTCCGTTGACGGTCGGTCTTTCGCCGAGAGCCGGCAATTCGCCTGACGCGCCGGCGTTCCGGATGTGCGCGGTTAGATAGTGGCCCAGCACGCCGCTTGAATTCGCTATGCCATTCGGATATTGCCGGTTGGAAGAATTAAGAAGGATGCGCACCGACTCGTAGGATTGCGCGCAGAGAATCACTAGACGGGCGTAAATCTCCTTAGCCTGTTGCGTTTCGCG
>JAKAWO010000195.1 GCA_021827255.1 Acidobacteriota bacterium
CCGATCTACAAACCCGGCCAGATCGGGCGCGTCGCCATTAATCACGGTTTGCGAGACTCCGCGTGTTGTCCGGCCGTAACAGGTCAAGTCCGGCCCCAGCCGGAAAACTCTGGCCTCGGCGCCCAGTTCGCCTTCCAGCCCGACTTCCGCGCAGCCTTTCGGGCAGCGGAAGTAATCAACCAGAGCCAGGCTCATTCCCGAATTGAGACGCTCCTCGTCCATCTTCAACCCACGTGCCGGTACAACGCTTTTCCCGCCATCACCTGGAGCGAATCCGGCAGCCGCGAAAAAGTGTTTTGCAGGAGGCGTATTTTCCATGCCGCGAGTCCCGCCTCGGGTTCGGGGGCCGGATATCTCAGGTAAGTCAGCTTCGACCCGACCGCGCCCAGATGCTCCTTGAAGCTGGTCAATCCCTCGTTGTCCGTTTCCGAGCGTCCCAAATCGAGTTCCGCCGCGACCGCCGCTTTCGCGTCCTGAATCGTTTTCCAGAAGAGCAGCGGCATGCCGCCCAGGTTGTGATATCGCGCGTCCGAGCAGCCATACTTGTAAACCATCGTCCCTTTGTAGCTGAGCGTTAGGATGCTTGCTACCGGCCGGCCGTCTTTCGAAACCACGCGAATTTTCAGCCGTTCTCCCATGCACTCGATCAGATTCTTGAACCAGGCTCGCGGCTGCGGCGGCAGCCGGTGCCTCCGCCGGGTCATAAGCTGCAATCTATAAAAAGCATCCAGCAGCGCTTCCGAGCGGCTTTCGCGGTAATCCAGTTTTTCCCGCTCGGCGCGGAGAAGTTTTCTCTGAATGTGATTCCGGTGAAAATTGCGGAAAATGGTTTCGAGGTCCGGCCGCAAGTCGAGCCGGTGAAGGGAAAATCCTTCTCCCTTCGCCAGCGCCGCGACGCCGGGCACCGGCGCTTCAGCCGGCCTCAGCTCGATGTGTTTCCACTTTTCGCGCGTCAGGCGCTCCGCGAGGAAGGAGACAATGGCCACCAGGTCGCGTTCATCCTGAACCAGCGGCTGGCAGTGGTCCGAAAACGGCAGCGAAACCATCCGGCATCCCGTCAGCCAGCTTTTCACTTGGCAGAAAACGACCGCGTTCTCCAGTTTTTCGCCCGACGCCGAGGTCGTAAAGGCCGCGGGCTGGTAGCCATACGTTCGCCGCAGCGCTTCCAGCCAGCCGCGCGTGTGAAAGATCGAAGCCCGCTCGCTTCTCTCCAGCAGCGCGTCCCAGCGCGGGTCCTGCAGCGGATCGATGATCTCAACTCTCAGCGCCATATCACTCCGCCGCCACGGCCGTTCTCACCCCGCTCGTGGCCGGCGCGCCTTCGCCCGCTCCGGCAATTTCGTCAAATAGCCCCAAAACTCTCTCTTTAATCGCCGGGATCGTTTGTTGCAGCTTTTGCCGGATCAACCCTCGCCGATCATACGCCTGGTCCACGATTTCCAGAATTTCCTCTTCGCTCATTTTTCGCGGATCGGGCACCAGCGACTCCACTCCGGCGGTTTCCATCACGCCGGTAAACTTGTCGCTGTAAGCAATCGAAACCGCGGGCACGCATTGCGAAACCGCGGCGATGCAGGCGTGCATTCGCGAGCCGATAAAGAAATGGCACCTCCCGATAATATGCTTGATTTCGCTCTGGTCGTACCGTCCCGTGACCATACCGATTCTGCCCGCAAACTCATCTTTCAAACTTTCGTAAACGGTTCTGCACGCCGGAGGGTCGCTTTCTCCTCCTTCGCCGAAAACGTGTGGAACCAGCAGCACGGTGACGTTCTTGTCTCGGATCAGCATTTCGATCAGCTTCAGCACCAGCGTCCGGTAATCCACCTGCAACCCCAACGAACCGCTCCACTGGTGCCCGCGCGAGAACAGCAGCCCGCTCACGTTCACGCCCGCCAAATTGCCGTTCGTAAATTCTTCCGGAGCAATCCCTTCGCAATCGATGTACGCCGGCACGCGCGGCTCGAGCGCAAAGGCGACGTCGTTGCAGAATCGAACCTTCACGGGCTCGCCTTTGGATCCGAACAAGCTTTCCACAACGCCCGGCCCCAGCCGGTCGCGCGAATAAACCGCGTCGGCGTTCCGGATGATGCATCGTGCGCCCCATCGCGCGATCCTTCCTTTGAACGGCCCCATCGTCTGCGGCAGCAGAACCAGCCGCTTGCGCATCAGCAACGCCAAGGCCTGAGGAAGCGAGACGTAGATGAATCTCACCAGCCCGTAGATGTCGCTGAAGCTGTCGCCGCCCGAAATCGCGGCCACCACGCCCATGTCATCCACGTGCGCGAGCCACGCGTTCCGCCGGATCCAGGCTCGCCGCAAGCCCGCGAACGGAATCAGCCGCGCCATCACAGCCTCCACGATCAGCCGCGCAATATTGTTTTTCAGCCAGAACTTTTTCGAGAACCGGATGTTGACCAGGCGAATCGGAACCGTCTTCCCTTGATGCGGAAAATGGATCAGCTTTCCTTGCTTTCCATAGTCGAGCAGAGAAATCTCCGCCTCCCGCCGCGCGTTCAGCGCGCACGCAATCGTGCCCGCTGCGAGCGCACTCACGCCCATGTTATTCGTATCGAACGATGCTCCAAGTAAACAGATTTTCATAGGTTGACCGGTTTAACCGCCGGTATCGCCCGTCCGCGAGTCAAACCCTGCCTCGTCCCGTTGCCCATAGCACCAAGCCCCGGGCGCGGCAGGCCGCCTCCGTGTTCCTGACTTCACTCCAGAGCCGCGGAAGGCTCCAAGCCGCAGCCGCTGCTGCAAACGCAAGGCCGACCGGCGTCCTCCAACTCGCCATACCGAAATATCCGAGTAGGCATACCAGCAGAGCGCCGGCAATGGCCGCCGCCATGGCTCCCTTATTCGCAGGATCCCAGACAAGGCCAATCTCCTTCCGCACGACTAGCCAGACCGCGAAGAAATAAGCTGCATTGCTCACGAGGAACGCAACCCCTATCCCATCCAGCCCGTAAAAGTGGAGACCTAGCCAGCTCGCGCCCAAGATTGAAGTGCCTAAAAGCCCTTCGGTGAAGAGCAGTACTTTTCCGCTGCAACGCGCAACAATAACAATTGACATCGTCCAACTCGAGAGCCTGAAGATGTCGCCGATCAGCTGCCATTCGAGAAGTCCCACGGCGGGTTGAAACTTGGGTGAATAGACCAGGGGAATGAGATATGGCAACAGCGCCATCATGCCGAATATAACCGGCACAGCGAGCAGCAAAATCAACCGATGCTGTTCATTGATCAGAGTCCGGAGGAGATCAGGCCTGGCGGACACCGAAGACACCCGCGGGAAGTAATCCTGACCCATCGCGGTGACGAGAAAACCCAGGTAGGTGACGGCTACCGTCGCCGCCGCCCTGTAATAACCCACACTAGCGGTGTCTAGCATGTGGACTACAAGGACAGGCAGCATTAGCATCGCGCCCTTACTCAGCGCGACGCTCCCGATGTACGGAACCCCGATACCCAATAGAGAACGCGCACCCGCCCAGGCGTCTCGAAGCGGGACGCGCGCCTTGATCGGCCCTACTTCCTTCCTCAAGAACTGGCGCGACGCAAGCCACGCTCCAACCGCAGTCATAATCACGGCGGGGACAATGGCGCGCGCCCCCCCGATAGCGACCAAGGTGATAGCAAACGCGGCTGCCAGAACCTTGGCCCAAATCCCCGACTGTGCCAAGGCTTTGACACGGTGGTAAGCGTTCAAGGTGTTCGTCTGGATGTACGAGGCAACAGAGAAAAGGACCGCCGCCACCATGAGAACAACCGCCCACCCATGTGCCGCGTTCCCGAGAAAGAACCGGCCCAGGCTTGCCCGAAAGGCGGTCAACACCACGAGGGTCGCGGCACCGGTCACAGCCAGCACGAGCCAAGCGCCTTGGCGGAGGGCCGCAAGCGCATTCTGATCATTCGCTGCAACGCGGGCAGCCCCGATGCGCACAAATCCAACACCAATCCCAAGCCCGGCTATCATTCCGACCAGTTCGACGAAACTTTGCAAGAGTCCGTAATATCCAAAACCACTAGGCTCCAAGAAAACGGCAAGAACCTTCGAGGAAACTAGGCCGACGACCAGCGTCACGAACCAGCTTGCCGTAAGAAGGCTGGTCGCGCGTAACACGGAGTTGAACCGGCTGGTGGCGGGTTGAGCGGCTGGCACCGCCGCGTCCTGGCCAGTCGACCTAGGCATACTCCCCCCGTCGATCCATCCCGAGCCGGATTTGGCCCGTATACAGGCCTCGGCGAACGCGCATTCGAGCCCCTTCCGCGAAGTGCCGGGTCGGGCCGCAAGGCAGGTGCAGTATCATTGCTCCACCCATTCAGCGACCAATTCGCGACAAAGCCGCTCCGGATCGGCGCAGCGCTTCCCGCCGCGGCCATTGGACGTCACCACCCCTCTAATCACGGACCACGCCATAGGCCCGCAGCCGCTTGTGATTGTCGTGCACAGAGTTCGAACCGGCAATTGCCGCCGCCATTTGCGGCGCATGTAGAGATAAGCCCTCCAAAACGCCGCGGGCAGGCGGACCACGCGGTTGCTGTTGTGGATGCAGAACGCGGGGATCACGTAGCTCTTCAGGCCCTTCTCAGCGGCTCCCAGGCAGACATCCGTGCCGTACAGATGGAAACCGGGCAGGCGCTCGTCAAATCTCAATCCCGACGACAGGCGGAGGATGAGAACCATTTCATCCAGGCTTCCGCATTCGACCGGCCGGTCGAACGGCGTGCCCACCGTCCGCGCCAGGCCGGCGGAATAGATATGCCCTGCCACAGAACCCGATTTCGCCACGCCCACCACTCCGGCCACCGCCCACTTCTCGTCCAGCCGCGCCAGCCCCTCCTGCGCGCGCGCTGCCCACCCCGGCGGCAGATAAACGTCCTGATGCGCCAGAACCACAATCTCGTTTGCTGCTTCACTCAGGCCCGCGTTGTATGCGCGTCCCGCGTTCTCGTACCCGCTGCGCAGCACCACTTGGCACCGCGCGTCAATGTCCGGCGACTTCAGCAGCGAGCTTCGCAGCACGCCCTCGTCATTCACCGCCGCAACTAGCGTCCAATTGTTCATGTCAGGTTGCAGACTCACGCCAACGCCACGTCCTTGCCGGGTCGAAGCCCATCGCCCTTGCGGGTTGCGATCGCAAGGATTCCCCCGCGCGTTTCGAGCCCCATAACTCGCCAGGCGAGATTCCTGCAGTAGGTCAGGCCTCTCCGAAGGCGGCCGAGGGGCATATAGACCACGCCTAGCATTTCGATGTCCGCTTTCGCGAACCCTACGTGCCGCAGCAGAGCGTAAAGATCATGCGCCGGCCAATGCTGCTTATGGCTCGCGTCCGAGAAGTAGCGCTCGGGATGGAGGGGATTGGGAGTTGAGACCAGCAAGCACCCTCCGGGCGCCAGCAGGCCGTAAGCCGCGTGTAGGAGCTTGTCCACGTCTTCATAGGACAAATGTTCGATCAGCTCGAACATCGCAATAGCGTCGTAAGTTTCGCGCACTTCTTCAATGCTCCGGAAATCGTGGGCCGCGGACCCGTCCACGTCCAGGCTGTGGTAGGTGAGCGTGAAGCCGCACCGGTCCAGCGCCTTGCCGAAAGCGCGGTCGAATGCGCCGACGTCCAGGACCCGCAGCCTTTTGCCTGGTCCCAGCGTGGCCAAGCACCGCCGCAAGACCGGCGCGACGCTCCCGTGCCGCCCGATCAGGTCGTGACTCACCGCAATGCGCCCCAAGCTTGGTGCCTCCGCCCGATACTTCGCCACTTCGCTAAACGTCGGCGTTGACATTATCCCGATCCCTGACCGGCATCACAGCCACAAGCGGCCCAGGGCCTCTCGGCCGGCGTCGCCAGAAGCGGACATCCCGACGTCAACCAAAGTTGACACTCAAGGGCTTCTAGCCCCGCCGCGCTTCGAGCTCGCACGGCACCGCCCCCTCTGTTCTGCCCACGATCCTTCGCTAAGTATGTTGGCGGTGCCGAATGCGGGCACAGCCGAGGGATCAAGGCGGGTTTTCAACCCGGGCGGCACTGCGGATAGGAGAAACGGGCTGTCCTCTCCA
>JAKAWO010000196.1 GCA_021827255.1 Acidobacteriota bacterium
CCAGGCCGGCCTCCAAAACCGCGCCCCGCATGCCGCACAGCGCCACGGGCGAAGCAGGAGGGTCCGCAGGAGCGCGCGTTCCGCGAGGCCGCGCCTCCTGCTGGGGCGGACATCGGCGCCCAAGCAGCGAGGGCATCGCATGAACGACCGGCCTCTCCACATAAAATCTTCGTTTCCTCATGAGGAAACGGAGCGCTCCCGACCCTTGCCTGCCCAGCCCTTACCGCAAGAGATCGTCATCCTTCCGCAATGCCGGCAAGGAACTCTCGAAGCGCCGCTTCGGCCTCGGGCGCCGCCAGCTCGACGAACTGGAAGGCGACCCGGTTGGGCGGTTCCTTGCGAGCAACCCTTGCCCGTAGGCGCACCCCAAGCCGCCCGTTCACCCGACGCACGGAGAAGGCGAGGTCCCCCTCCTCTCCTAGGGCGATGTTCTCCGCAAGCTCAACGAGCATCCCTCCCACGCTGATATCCAGGCTTGTGGCTCCCAAGTCGTGGCCGCCCGTCCTCCACTGAACCGCAATTCGGACCGGCACCCGGATGTGGTCTCGCTTCTCCCGTACCATGGCCCCATGCATGGCTTTCAGAAGGGCCCGGACCGGTTTCCCATCCGCGGGCTTCTCGAGGAAAAAAGTCACCCCGGCGTTGAACGCGTCCTGCAGTGCCGCTGTACCAGGGGCGCCGTTCAGCATGGCGATGGGCGACTTGCGATTTGCGGGCGAGGCGCGTACGCGCCGCGCAAGGGCGCAGCTGTCAACGTGGGGCATGTCGGCATTGAGAAGGACCCCGTCAAACTTCTCTTGGGTCACGCGCCGCGCCGCCTCCTGCCCGTCCTCCACGACCACCACCTCATAGCCGAGTGGTTCGACAACGCCCTCAACCCACTTAAGGACTTCGGGGTCGTCGTCCACAACCATCAGCCTGAGCGCCATCGCGGATGCCCTCTCCTCCCGGTCGGGTTTGTGTACGCCGCCACTAAGCTCGGTTACGCTAGGGCCGGTAGAGTTCAGCGGAATTGAGCACCTGGGCCTCATTACCCTGTCCGCCGACAATCAAGACGTCGCCAGCGTTAGCCGACGACTCGCTCCGCAGGCGCACTGCCGCGTGCAACTCCAGCGCCCCCTGCATCGGCCCGCCGGTTGCCGTAAAGCTGCCGGCGCTGCAAGAGCCGCTCGAAGGCGCTATAAAAAGCTCGGCGGTGTTTAGGAGCCCACCAAAAACAGCGCTATATCCGCCCGCCAGGAGCACTTCGGTTGTCCGGTTCACGCCCACCCGTGTAGCGGTGTGATACACGCGGTCGTTGGCCATCTTTCTGGTAACCGCAATAAAAACGCCGCCCGAATAGACCTCGCCGGTGTTGAGCACGTCGCCGTTGCTATCGAATCCCCCGGCAATCAACACGTCGCGGGCGCAGGTCGTTGGCATCGTCGAGTTGGAGGTGCCCGTCAGAAACGTCGCCGTGTGGTCATAGCGAGGGGTCACCATGGCGCCCGTTGCGGCTGAGGTCCCGTTGTAAGGCGTGCTCGTGCGGCTCCCGCCGATCGTGTAGAGCTCGGCGCTACTGACCGGACTGCCGCTATTCCCGAGGCCGCCCGCCATGAGAACCTTGAGCGAGGTTGTCGTCGAGGCGTCTGGGGGTGTCGCAAGCGCCGTCGCGGTAAAGTCCTCGCGGGCGAATATCATGTTACCGCCGCCGCTAAAGGTCTCTGTTGCCGGGTCGAAGATCTCGATATTGTTCAAGAGTCCGCCCGAGCTCGTCTGCCCGCCCGCCACGAGGACGTATGTGGTGGTTGTGGAACCCGAGGTGAAGTTAAAGGACACGGCAACATGCTTCTTCGCGGAATAGGACATGCTGCCCACTGCACGGAACGTGGCCGTTACGGCGTCAAAAACCTCCGCGCTGCTCAGGACGTCGCCCAGGTTGTCAATCCCGCCGGTAATCAGAACATCGCCATGGAGCGGCCCGTTCGTCAGGAGTGTGGCCGTGTGGAAGGCGCGGGGCGTGGTCATGCTGCCCGTCTGAGAAAAGGTTCCCGTCGCCGGGTTGTAAAGCTCCGCGCTCGCAAGGGCGGTGCTGCTCCGGTCCTCGCCGCCAGCCACAAGCACCAAGCCGCTCAGGGGCCCGGTGGAAATAAAGGTCGCCGTGGCGCCCTTGCGGGCCGCCGCAAGGCTGCCCGTGGTCTGGAAAGGGTCGGGGCCGCTTCCGCCCGGCGGCGGGGGCGCGATGCCCCTCTGGGACGCCCCACATCCCGCCAACAACAAAACCAGCAGCGGCAAAGGCAGCACCCCCGCCATCATGTTCCGCATGTTCCGCATCCTCAGTGTCACTTGGGTCGTCATCTTGCCTTCGTCTCCTCCTATGCTGAGATGTGTACTTGCAAGGAAGCCTCTAGCCCTATTTCTCGCGGGAAAGGGAGGGATTTGCCACTCGGCTCACCTGGAGGGCGCGTGGCCCTTCCTCACTTTGTTATGGTCGCCGCGGCACCCGACCGGCCGGAGCTCTCTTTGGCCTTGGGTTCGGCGCCCTCGCCAGCCTCGGCTCCATGGCCGCTGTCGTCGGACGGAACGTGCACGCGAAGCTTTCACGGGCAGTGAAAGCATGTACAGCACCAACGCGGCGACAAGGATGATCGTCATGCCGAGGTAGGCAAGCAGCACGAAGAGCCAAAGGTAGGCGCCCACGGCGTTAGCTCGCTCCGCGCAGACGAACCTGCTCGGCCTCGACGACCGTCCTCAGCACACCCAGTTGGTGGGCCTCCGCAGCCTCCACCAGGGCCGCCAGGAACCGCGCGCTCGGCGGACGACGGCCGGCCAAGACATCGGAAACGTAGCTGGGTCGGAAACCTCCCGCTCGCGCGATGGCTGTGACGAATCCGTGCGTTCCCCGGACGAGGCGCACCGTCGCGGGCAGCAGTTCCTTCTCCCTTCGATTCGTGTTACTCTCCGTCAGCGTAGTTGCTGAACTTTTTTCAGCAGTTTAGAGCACCACATATTGTTGCGCAACTTCTTGTTATTGTCAAGCCCAAAATGGCGAGAAAAATGACCAGCCCGCCAGCCCCCGGGGCGCCGTTTGCGGGAGCCGTCCGCGCCCTGCGCTCGGCGCTGGGGGAGACCCAGGAAGGGATGGCGAGGCGGCTTGGCATCTCGCTCAGCGGCTACCGCTATTGGGAGTCGGGGCAGCGGACGCCGCGCGGGCGGTGGCTTGTGAGGCTCCGCGAACTTTGCCCCGGCGAGGGGACGCGAGTGCTATTCGGCGGCACAGCAGGACCGCCTGTCGGGGGAGTCGGGCGGGATGAGGCTCAAGGCCCTGCGACCGGCATGAAGACACCGTGGGACGCTTACAAGAACGGCGCTACCCGGGCCATCGAGGCTCTTTGCGAAAGGGCGGCAGGTGGGGACGCCGCGGCCCAAGAGCGGCTTCGCAGCATCTTCACAGAACTCAGCGAGCCCTTGAGGCCGCCGGCCGAAGCGAAACGGGTGGGGCGATCAAGTCGTCGCCGATAGCGGCGGAGCGCACGCTTTCCATTTGCAGCCGAAAGTGATAGAACGTCGAAGAAAGTAATCCAGCCAAAGGAGCGAGGTTCATCATGAGCGAGGGATTCAACCGACGCGATTTTATGAAGAAGACCGCTGCCGGAACGATGGCGGCGGGATTGGGACTGGCGCGAGCCAGTTCCGCGAAAGCCGTGCCGCCGAGCGACCGGGTTCGAGCCGGAGCCATCGGAACAGGGCGGCAAGGGAGTTACGATTTTGAAGCTTTCGCCCAGCAGCCCGACGGGGAAGTGGTGGCCGTCTGCGACGTTTATCAGCCCAATCTCCAGCGAGCGATGAAGAGAGCAGGCGGCAAGGCGCAAAGCTATACCGACTTTCGCCAGGTGCTCGACCGGAAGGACATTGACGTCATCATTGTCGGCACGCCCGACCATTGGCACCCGCTGGTGATGGTGGAAGCGTGCAAGGCCGGAAAGGACGTTTACGTCGAAAAGCCGGTCAGCCACACGATTGATGAAGGCGTCTTGATGGTAGAGGCGGCGCGGAAATACAACCGAGTCGTGCAGGTGGGAACGCAACAGCGCTCGGGGATTCATTTTCAGAAAGCGGTGCAACTGATTCAAGACGGCCTCATCGGCAAAGTCAGTTTTGTGCGCACGTGGAATTACGCCAACGAATATCCACAAGGCATCGGCAACCCAGCGGATTCGGACCCGCCGGCGGACCTCGATTGGGACATGTGGCTGGGGCCGTCGCCCAAGGTTCCGTTCAATTGGAACCGCTTTGGACCTGATCCGAATCTCCCGCCACGCTGGTCAACGTTCCGGTATTTCTGGGATTACGCGGGCGGCTTCATGACGGACTGGGGCGTCCACTTGATTGATATCGTGCAGTGGGCGATGAAAGTGGACGGGCCGAGCGTCATCACCGGGCAAGGCGGAAAGTATTACATCCAGGACAACGCCCAGACGCCGGACACGTTCCAGGTGACTTACGAGTACAAGAATCCCGATTTTGTCTGCGTCTATGAGAACCGCTGGGACAACGCCAATTCGATGTACGGCAAAGGTTATGGCATCGAGTTCCACGGGACGGATGGCACGCTTTTCGTGGACCGCAGCGGGTTCGAAGTGATTCCCGAATATCGCACCGAAGGTGGAACCGGTCGGAAAGTCGAGCGCACGGCGGCGATGAAAATGCCCTCGGTCAACCGGTCGCACTTCGACCACGTGCGGAATTTTCTCGATTGCGTCAAGTCGCGGAAGCGGCCGATCAGCGATATCGCGATTGGCGAACGCTCGACCACCGCATGCTTGCTCGGAAACGTCGCCTATCGGAGCAAGGAAAGAATCGTTTGGGAGGTTGAAAGGCAGCGGCTGCTCTCCGGTGGCGCGGAGGCTGAAAAGTTTGTGGTCCGCGATTATCGCGCGCCGTGGAAGCTGGTGGTGTGACCGGGGCGCTAAAAGCAGAGCGACGGCGCGGCTTTGTCCCCCTATGCGTTGGCCGGTTCGGCGGCGGGCTGGGGGACTGGGACTTCAGGCTTGGGTTTCGAGCGCGGCTCGACCTTCCAGAAGTACATCAGATTGAGAGGCCAATTTTCAAGGATGTCCCAGGCGTGCGAGCTGCCGGTTTTTTCGGCGTGTTCGAGCACGAGGCGCAGCAGGGAGTGTGAATCCTGGGGGGCGGCCAGGCGCTCAATGCGAACCAGTTCGGGATTATAGCGGTGCTCGAAGCGGCCGGCCGGATCGTAAACGTAAGCGACGCCGTTGGTCATGCCGGCGCCGAAGTTGCGGCCGGTTTCGCCCAGGATCACCGCTACGCCGCCGGTCATGTACTCGCAGCCGTGGTCACCCACGCCTTCGACCACAGCGATGGCGCCCGAGTTGCGCACGCAAAAACGCTCGCCGGCGCGGCCGGCGGCGAAAAGACGTCCAGCCGTCGCGCCGTAAAGCACGGCGTTGCCCATGATGGTGTTGACGTGGGGCGCAAACTTGGCGGCGCGAGACGGCCGGATAATCACCTCGCCGCCGCCCATGCCTTTGCCAACGTAATCATTCGCCTCGCCTTCCAAGACCAGGCGAAGGCCGTCGGTCAGGAAGGCTCCAAAGCTCTGGCCGGCGCTGCCGGAGAAGCGGAACTCCGCCGTCGCGCCTTCGAGCCCGCAATGGCCGCGGCGGAGAGCGATCTCCCCGGCGGGCCGCGCTCCGATCGCGCGGTTTGTGTTCCGGATTTCGTACTCGCGCACAATCGAGACGCCGTGCTCAAGCATCGCGCGCACATCCTCGACCATGCGGGTGGCCAGAGGATCGAGATTGCGGTGCCGCGGGCGAGAGACTGTCGAAGCCTTGGCACTCGCCGTAGCGGTTGGGTCCGCCGCATCCTGGCGCCGCATGGAAGCGGCTCCGGCTGGCCTGTATAGCAAGCCGCTGAGATCGAGAAAACCCTTCTTCCCTGGCACGCGATATTCGATCGCCTCAAGTAAGTCTGTCCGCCCCACCACTTCGTCGAGCGAGCGAAAGCCGAGCCGGGCGAGCAGTTCTCGCGCTTGCTGAGCCACAAAG
>JAKAWO010000197.1 GCA_021827255.1 Acidobacteriota bacterium
CGATCTCAGCTACCTCAGTCGATTAGCCATTTCATTACCCGTCTGGTTATTCCCTTCCCTGACCGGGAAGCCGCCGCTATCGTGATGCAGACTCCAATAGACAAGCCAGATCCTCTCAAGTCCGCTATCCTCCTGGACATCGACGTCTTCAAAGAGGTCAACCTCGCGCCGGACGACGCCAAAGTGGACGACATTTTTGCTATACTAAGGGAGATTAAGAACAGGGTCTTTTTTAGCAGCATTACGGAACCGACAAAGGGGCTCTTCCGATGAGCACGACAGTTGCGGTCGCCAAGTTTGACCTCAGTGCGTTCCGGGTCTCTAGAGGCGTCAGCCCGGAATCCGAAAAGGTAAGGGAGCTCGAGCTCGAGTACAAGGCCGACCGGCAGAGGCCGGTCTCATTTGCCTGGAGGGATTTGCTGCTCGGGGAAATCAGAGACATCATCGAGACTTGCTCGAACCACGGCTGGGACGGCTATGACGCTAGCCCTATCTCATCCGACTCCGCCGGAAGCGCAGTCAAACTCATCCAAAATCTTCCGGAGGGGTTCCAGACGCCCGTTGTTGTGCCGGAGCCTGATGGTGATATCGCCTTGGAATGGCAGTCAAAGGGGAACCGGATCTTCTCCTTGAGCGTCACAGGCCGAACGCTTGTGTACGCGGGAAGATTCGGAGGAGCATCCAGGCAGCATGGTGAGGAGTCTTTCTTTGGAGTCATACCTCGCACAATTCTGGAAGTTCTGGCTGAGCATTTTCCTGCGGCTTGATTGGGTATCAAGGACCGTCACACCGGATGAGCGCCTGTGCCGCTTCAGTTTCGAGAAGAGGTACATGAGGGGCTCTATATCCCCGGCAGCGTTCATGCCCCCCAAGACCGGGGGGACGCCAGTTTACCGAACCTCCGGCTGCACTGAAAAACGAGTTTGGCTGTTGGGCTTCCTGTACGTCGAGCGCAAGCGCAGAGACAGCGCCAAGATTCTTGGCCGCGCGGACATCAGCGCCGACGCCGCGCTTCGGGAAGAGCTCAAAATTCGCCCTCGTCTATCGCCCCATCCTCGCCATGCCGAACTGACGAACTGGCCCGACGACAAGCCCCCGCAAAAAGACAAGGCAGTAGCCCTAGCACAGGCCACCTCAATTTACATTCGACCCCCGTCGGACCGCCTTTAGAGGAACCCATCAATGGCTGATCAGGAAATCACACGACCGCCGGGCGAGCCGCCGCCGCAGCCGCCGCGCGAGCTTCCCCGCAACATCGAAGACGAGATGCGGACGTCGTATCTTGACTACGCGATGTCGGTCATCATCGGGCGGGCGCTGCCCGACGTGCGCGACGGCTTAAAGCCGGTTCATCGGCGGATTTTGTACGCCATGTACGAGCTGGGCCTGACCAGCGGCAAGCCCTATCGCAAGTGCGCGAAGATTGCGGGCGAAGTTTTGGGGAAATACCATCCGCACGGCGATGCTGCGGTGTATGACGCGCTGGTGCGCATGGCGCAAGGCTTCAACATGCGCTATCCGCTAATTGATGGGCAGGGGAATTTCGGCTCGGTGGACGGCGATCCGCCGGCGGCCATGCGCTACACGGAAGCGCGGCTGTCGCGCCTGGCGGAACAGATGCTGGCCGACATCGAGAAAGAGACGGTGGAATTCGTCCCGAATTTCGACGAGAGCCTGGAAGAGCCGACGGTTCTGCCGTCCAAAACCCCCAACCTGCTGGTCAACGGCTCGGACGGCATCGCGGTCGGCATGGCGACCAAGGTTCCTCCGCACAATTTGACGGAAATTATCAACGCCACGATTCTGCTGATTCAGAAGCCTGCGGCAACGCTCCAAGAAGTGCTGGAGCTGGTCCCCGGACCGGACTTCCCCACAGGCGGCTACATCTATGGGCGAAGCGGCATTCAGGCGGCGTACGCGACCGGCCGCGGGCAGTTCACGATGCGGGCCAAGGCGGCCATCGAGCGGCCGACCAAAGAAAAACAACAGATCGTCATCTCGGAAATTCCCTACCAGATCAACAAATCCAAAGTCATCGAGCGCATCGCGGAACTGGTTCAAGACAAAAAGATCGAGGGCATTTCTGACATCCGCGACGAAAGCGACCGCGACGGCATGCGGATTGTCGTTGAGATCAAACGCGGCGAGCCGCCGGAAGTCCTCCTCAACAATCTCTACAAGTTCACGCAGCTTCAGGAAACTTTCGGCATGATTATGCTGGCGATCGTGAACGGCCAGCCGCGCACGCTCTCGCTCGTCGAGGCCATCCAGCTTTTTATCGAGCACCGGGTCAACGTGGTGCGGCGGCGCACCGAATACGATCTGCGCAAAGCCCGCGAGCGGGCTCACATTCTGGACGGTTTCCTGAAGGCCCTGCAGAACCTTGACGCCATCATCAAGCTGATTCGCGCCGCTCGAACTCCGGCCGAGGCCAAAGGCGGATTAATAACGCGCTTCGAGTTTACCGACCGCCAGGCGCAGGCCATCCTCGAGCTGCAGTTGCAACGGCTGACGGCGCTCGAACGCGAAAAGATTCAAGAAGAGGCCGACGCGCTGAAAAGGAGGATCGCCGAATACGAAGAGATTCTGGCAAGCGAGAAAGCGCTGAAAAAAGTTGTTGTGGACGAGCTGAAAGAAATCCAGAAAGACTACGGCGATGCGCGTCGCACCGAAATTATCGAGGAGCAGGCGGAGATCAAGCTCGAAGACCTGATCCGGGATGAGGACGTGGTGATCACGGTTTCCCACTCCGGCTACTTGAAGCGCACGCCGCTTTCGACCTACCGGCAGCAAGGGCGCGGCGGCAAGGGGCGCCTCGGGATGAAGACCCGCGAGGAAGATTTTGTCGAGCACCTGTTCATTGCCTCCACGCACAGCTACATCCTGGTTTTCACCAACGCCGGGCGCGTCCACTGGCTCAAGGTGTATGAGATTCCGGACGTGGGCGCCGCCGGCCGCGGCAAAAACATCGTGAACCTGGTCAATCTGGCGAAGGAGGAGAAAGTCGCCTCGCTGGTGGCGGTGCGCGAATTGCCGGAAGAAACCAAAGAGGTGACGGCGGACGGCCAGAGCTACGCGGCGGAGGGTTACGTCACGCTGGTCACCCGCAAGGGGACCATCAAAAAGACCCGCTTGGCCGAATTCTCCAACCCCATGTCGCGCGGCATCCTTGCCATGGGGATCGAGGAGGGGGACGAGCTGATTGCCGGCAAGCTGACGAGCGGCCGCGGCACCATTTTTCTTGCCACACACGAAGGCATGGCCATTCGTTTCCCGGAGAGTGATGTGCGCGACATGGGCCGGCCGGCCTACGGAGTCCGCGGCATGGACCTCGAAGAAGGCGACTACGTGGTGGGCATGGAAGTGGTGGGCGAAAAGGAATTGATCCTTTCGGTCACCGAAAAAGGTTACGGCAAACGCACCGCCATCACGGCCTACCGCCTTCAGTCACGAGGCGGCAAAGGCGTCATCAACGTGAAGACCGTTGAGCGCAACGGCAAGGTGGTGGGCGCGCTCAGCGTCACAGAAGATGCCGAAGTCATCATCATCTCTCAGCAAGGCAAGATCACTCGACTCGACGCGAGCCGCATTCGCGAGTCCGGGCGCTCTGCGCAGGGCGTGCGGCTGATTGCGCTCGAAGAGGGCGACCAGGTCGCCGCCGCCAGCCTCGTCCGCAGCGAGACCAACGGCGACGGAGAGAATCTCATCTCGTAATCCCCACGGCTTCCACCCTGTGGCAGCGCTTCTGGCCGGCCCTCCTGTGAGCGGCATCGTTTCTAACCGAATTCCACCCAGGAGATAAAGCCCATGCTCATTCTTGTTAACTCTTGGCAAGGCTGGCTGGCTTCAGCCGCCCTGATCGGCGGCGCGGTTTTCCTCGGCCTGATCGTCCAAGCGGCGGTGTACGCCGCCTTAGGGAGGATCACTCAGCGAACCGGAAATCGGCTGGGCCAAGTGTTCGTGCGCCGCACGTTCGGTCCGGCCAGGCTGATCTTGCCGTTGCTGGCTGTTCTGGCAGCAGTTCCGGCAGCCCCCATTTCCACGAAGCTTGAGCACTTTTTGCGTCACGGCGCCGTTCTCGCCCTGATGGGCGCCTGCGCCTGGTGGGCGATCCGCTTCTTGGACCTCGTGGAGACCTTGATCACCATAAAGTACCGGACCGACGTCACTGACAACCTGCGCGCGCGCAAAATTCAGACCCAGATGCAGGTGCTGAGGCGGATCGTCGTCGCGGGCATTGTGGTGCTGGCCGCGGCGGCGATGCTGATGACCTTCCCGTCCATTCGCCAGATTGGATTGAGCCTGTTTGCCTCGGCGGGCCTGGCAGGGCTGGTTGTGGCGATGGCGGCGCGGCCGGCGCTTTCCAACTGGATTGCCGGCTTGCAGATCGCCTTGACGGAGCCCATTCGAATGGATGACGTGGTGATCGTGGAGGGCGAGTGGGGATGGATTGAAGAAATCACCACGACTTACGTCGTGGTCCGCATCTGGGACTTGCGGCGGCTGGTCGTGCCACTCTCCTACTTCATGGAAAAGCCCTTTCAGAACTGGACACGGCACAGTGCCGACCTGATCGGCTCCGTCTTCCTCTACACGGATTACGGCGTGCCGGTTGAGGAAATTCGCCAAGAACTGCAGAAGATCCTTCAATCGTCGCCGCTTTGGGATGGCAAGGTTTGGAACCTTCAGGTGACCGACGCTACGGAGCGCACCTTGCAGCTTCGGGCTCTGGTGAGCGCGTGCGACTCAAGCCGGACTTGGGACCTGCGCTGCTACGTGCGAGAGAAGTTGATCGAATTCTTGCAGCGCCGCTATCCGAAGAGCCTGCCTCGCTCGCGCGCCGAGATCGAGATGCAGCCTGCATCCTGATCGCAACACGCTCACCAGCAGGACCGAACCCATTGGGTGCGCGACATAGGAGTTGGAATTACGCGGCCATATCGGCGCGGCGGTTGGCTCGGCCCCCCCACCAAGGCAGCGGTCTCTCGCTTTCTCTTCCGACTCAAGCACTTCAGTTCCGCAGGAGGATACGGTGTACCAGGGCTATTCCAAACTGGGCTCCTGCGGCTTTGACAAGCGGCGGCGGATTCGTGTAGCGTGAGCGTGGAGGCTGATGTGCGGCTGGTGATAGCCTTTGTGGCGATTTCTCTCATCCCGCTGCCGGCTTGCAACCGATTCCAGAGATCGTCTTCACGGGAGGCGATCCGGCAGGCCATTGAAGCTCACCTCCGCCAGGACCAGCATCTGTCACTGCAAAATTTCACCACTGAAATCGCCAGCGTTAAGTTCAAAGGGGACGCCGCAGAAGCCTTGGTGCGCTACCGGAGCAAGCAATCTCCTTCAATCGTGGTGCAGGTTCGGTACGAGCTCAGGCGGAGCGGCGATCATTGGCAAGTGACCTCCAGCGCACCGGCCGGCGGTCAAGGAATGGGGATGCACGGCGCGGTCAGCGGGGGAGCGGCGGCCTCCGCGCCAGCCTCGCCGCCGCCCGGCCAGCTTCGACCTGAAGCCAGCCACTGAAGAACCACGAGGGCCCAGCGGGCAGCATCAATGACACGGCAGGATTCGAGAGGGAAAAACGCAACCCCGCGGGGCGCCCGCAAAGTTCGGAGGGAGGCTTGCAAGAAAATATTTGCGAAACTGTCCGAATTTTTGGACGGTGAATTACCCGCGCGCGACTGTCAAGAACTCGAGCGCCACTTGGCGGGTTGCGGTCCCTGTCTGGCCTACCTCGAAACCTTGCGGATTACCGCCGTGGCTTGTCGCCGTTACGGCGAGCATGAGTCGTTTACCCCGCCAAGGGAGCTGGTGTCAAGGCTCCAAGCCTTGCTTCTCCCTCGCGCATCGCGAGGGCGAGCGACCCACGTGGCGCCTCTACGCCGCGAGAAGTCCCGGCGACGCGACGTTGACGCGGGTTGGCCGGAGCATTAGAATAAGCTTTCAGGGCTCGCGCGGGATTTAA
>JAKAWO010000198.1 GCA_021827255.1 Acidobacteriota bacterium
CCGATCTAAACTCCGGAATAAATGTCGCCTTCACCCCAGCGCCCGGCGGCCGGTTCGCCGCTGGTCGGCGCATATTGATAGTTGTCGGTAATCTGCGGTAGCGCATTGGTGCGCGATACAGCGGAGCCGCCCGAGCCTTCCAGCCAATTGAACCCTGAGAAATTATACCCCAAGGCGTTGCTGCTGAGCTTGGAGGGGTCAGCATAGTGATTCGGCAGCCACAGGCCACTGGCGCTGAACTCAACTTCGTTGGTCAGGGTCGGGTTGACCACGCTGACCACGTTCAGCGTGGCTGAAGAACCGCTGTCAATGCCGAGCGTTGGGCTGGGCTCGGGGATATTCGACGTCCACCCGCTGTTCTCGCCGGACCACAACCCGTATGGATAGAAGTGGTGCTCCTGGTTGTGAGCCAGGCGAACAAAGGCGCGAGTATTTTGAGTCAGGTTGTAGTCAACGCGAATGGTCTCTTCGCTGCGATTCTCCGGGTAAATCGGCCGGCCGGCAAAATTGTAGTTGCCCTGCGGGTCCACAAAGTTTGGCAGAGGGAAAGTATCCACAAGAACTTGCCCGTTCTTATGGATCATGCTCTGGGGAATGATGTTTCCCGGCAGTGCGGGCTCTCCGCCCCAAGCCCCGGTTGTTGGATTTTTCAGGATGCACGGCTGGTTGAGATAGCGTCCGCCGGTCACCTGGTGGCTGGAATTCGTGGTGCAGAACTTGGTGTTGAGGAGTTCGCTAAAATTGCCCTGGCGCTGCATCGCCGTGGGCACGACCGCAAGCTCCGTTCCTGGATCGGCTAGCTGCCGCTGCCACTCGACTCCGGCGAAAAAGAACATCTTGTCGTTGTTCTTGTTGAAGTCGGTGCCCGGAATGCGCACTGGCCCGCCAATGTTGAAGCCGGGATAATTGAATTTGCTGTTTGGCTTTGCCAGCCCGGCTGAGTTGTTCGACCAGTCGTTGGCGTTGAAAATAGAGTTTCGGACGTACCAATAGCCTTCACCGTGGATCTTGCTTCCGCCCGATTTCGAGACCGCCTCAATGATCAAACCGCTCTGCCCCTGGCTCGCTTCGAAGCTCGACTGCTTGACTGAGAATTCCTGGATCATGTCCATGTTCGGCTCGATGATGAAGCCGCCGTTCGAGCCGGGGTCAATAATGTCGGCGTTGTCGAGCCGCAACATGTTCTGATCGTTGCGCAGACCGTTGACGTTGAACGATCCCACGCCCTGATCGAAACTCGATCCGGTGGTCGGCGTAAAGCCGCCGGGCACTCCTGGGATTCCGGTGCCGCTTACCACGCCCGGAAGCAGCGTGAGCAGTTCCATGGCGTTGCGGCCGACCGTGGAAAGATTTTGAATCTCATTGGCGCCGATCGTGCGAGTCTCAGACCCCGAGGTTGTTGGAATCAAGTTCACCGCCGAGGCCTTGACCTGAACGGTTTGCACCGTCGTGCCCACTGTAAGCGTGGCGTCCGCAGCTTCGACGGCTCCAGGCGTGATCACAATCCCCGTCCGCACGTAGGTCTTGAAGCCCTTGCTGCTCACCGACAACGTGTAAGTCCCCGCCAGAATGTAACTGATGTTGTAAAAGCCGCTCGCGTCGGTGGTGGTTCGGAGGGTGGTGCCACTGGCGACGTTCCGAAGCACGACGCTCGCGCCCGGAATCACCGCGCCCGACGGGTCGCGCACGGTTCCGGAGAGCCGTCCACTACTCGCGGCGTAGGTCATGGACGCGACGAAGACGCCGATCAAGCCCAGCAGCGCCAGCCGCGACCAGCTCTTCGACTGATGCACCACGTTGCCCCTGTTGGCCATAACAACTCGCCTCCTCCACCTAATCAATGCGCTTCATCGGAGTAATCAGACGACCTGAAACCACGACGCAAGACAATCAGAAGTAGTGGGTTAAACACCCGACGGTGCCATAAAACCACAACGAAAATAGCTTGTCAAGTGGAAAACGCTACCATGAATGTAAAATTTCTTGTAACCTGTTTCAACTAGATCAGCCCATTCCATAATCTGGAACATACTCCAAATTACAACGCTGGCCGTCTCCAGTTTGTAAGGCAGCCAGGAGGCGCTTCTGGCCGCACCGGCCCGCAACTTGGGGCTGGCCTTCCCGAGAGAGTCTCTATTTCGAGCTTCCCGCCTCACGGACGGGGACGTAGAAGCGCGCCAGGCAGCGGGCCGGAACCCCGAGGCAAAATAGTGTTTCTATCCAAATCCAACTGGCCAACGTCACGCACAAGCCTTGCGCGCACCAACGCCGGTCGGAAACTCGCAGTCTCGGCTCAAGCGAAACGGTTTTCCCTGCCCGCTCCAACCTGCGAACAAATTCGTAGTCCTCCATAATCGGGATCGCCTTAAAGCCGCCCAACCGATTAAACATATCCCGGCGGACGAAGATACCCGAGTCGCCGTAGTAAACGCCCCACAGCCGGCGCAGGCTATAAATAAGCGAAAAAAGGCGATTGAGGCGCGACCGGCCCTCAAAAACAACCTGGAAATTGCCGCCGACAATCCCCAGATCTCGGAGCGCCCATTCGAGGTTCGCCATCGCATCGGACGGGATTTCGAGGTCGGCGTGGAGGAAAAGCAGGATATCCCCTCGGGCGGCTTCAGCAGCGTAATTCATCTGCAAAGCACGGCCCCGCGGGGCCAAAATAAGCCGCAAGGGGCGCGGGAACGACGCGACGAAGCGCTCGACGATTTGGGCGGAGCCGTCGGTGCTTTCCCCATCCGCCACCAAGACTTCAAAATCGCCCCGGATTCCCGCCAGTCGGGCAAGGGTTGCGCCGAGGCAGGACGCCTCATTGTACGTGGGGATGATAACGCTAATCATGGCGGCGGTTGGAAGCCTGCAAAAGCCAAACCAATCTCCGGCCGATCAGCTTTCAGTGACAAGGGTCGCCAACCGGCGGAGTTTTTCGTGCCGCCGCTCGAGCAGCTCAGCGGCCGGAAGCGCTTCCAGAGCTCGCAACGACTCCCGGATCGCCGACCGTAGCAAGGCGCCGGCGCGTTCCGGGTCCGTGTGGGCGCCGCCGTAAGGCTCAGGGACAATTTCATCCACAATGCCGAACTGCCGAAGGTCCGGGGCCGTCAGTTTCAAAATGCGTGCCGCCTCCTGCTTGTGATTCCAGTCTCGCCACAGGATGGAGGAGCAGCTTTCCGGCGAAATGACGGAATAGATCGCGTTCTCCAGCATCAGCACCTTATCCCCCACGGCGATCGCCAGAGCGCCGCCGCTGCCTCCCTCGCCGTGAATCACCACCAGAATCGGCACGCTAAGTTTTGGGATCTCCTTGAGGTTGTGCGCAATGGCCTCCGCTTGGCCACGCTCTTCAGCGCCAATGCCCGGATAAGCTCCCGGCGTATCCACCAGGGTGATAATGGGCAAATTAAACTTGGCCCCCAGCCGCATCACTCGCAGCGCTTTGCGGTAGCCTTCGGGATTGGGCATGCCGAAGTTCCGCAGGAGCTTCTGCTTGGTGTCGCGCCCCTTTTGATGGCCCACGACCACGACCGGGCGGTCCTCAAAACGGGCCAAACCGGAAACGATAGCCGGATCGTCGGCGAAGCGGCGGTCGCCATGCACTTCCGTAAATTCCGTGAATAGCATTCGGATGTAATCGAGGGTGTAGGGGCGCTGCGGATGGCGGGCCAGAAGCACCCGTTCCCAGGCGTCCTGATGGGAGGGAGGAACATCCTGCTGCAGGCTCACCACTTGCTCGCGGAGGCGTTCGATTTCCTCTAGCGCCGCCTCGGAATGGGGCGACGTGTTTTCAAGCTCCGCGATCTGCTTCTGGAGCTCCTCGACCATGGCGAGTTGTGGGTTGCGCGGTGACATAGAGCTCAGTTCCCTTCCCCCCAACAAAGGCAGGCGCGTTCGCCTAAATTCATTTCCGCCCGCCCGGCTCCACCGCCGCTTTCGATGGCGCTTGGCATCCGACGAGTGCCGCCGCCCGCGACTGAAATTCCTCCCCGTCGCTGACCCCCAGCCTCGCCTTTGGCTGTAGAAGAGCTCGGAAGTTTCCCGGCCGCTCCAGCTCAAACACCACTGGATGTTCTCCCGGGAAGGCCTGGATCAGCGCCTCGATACGCTCGGCCACGCCCTCTTCCGCTTCGTCCAGATTCACATGAAGGCGCACCACGCTTCGCCCTCCGTTCACAGCGCGCTCCAGGGGCTTCGCCTCGCTGACCACCACTTTGGGCCTGGAATTCTCCTCCAAGCGAATTCGGCCCTTGACGAGCAAAGCGACGTCTGGCTTGAGAACCTCTTTCAACTGCTGGTAGGCCTGGGGAAAAACCAGCAGCTCGACGGCGCCCCGCCAATCCTCCAACCACGCGGCCGCCCAGAGGTCGCCTTTACGGCTGGGGCGGACGCGCAATCCCGTCAGGATCCCGCCCAGGGCCACCGGCGTGTCATGCGGCAAGTCGTCGAGCGCAGCGCTGTCGTGCCGGGTGAGCGCCGACAACTGGGCGCGATATTTCTCCAGCGGATGGCCACTCACATAGACGCCTAAAACTTCCTTCTCCCCCGCCAGCCGATCCGCCTCGGAAATCTCCGGCGCCTCCGGCAGGTCGAGCCGCGAGGCGGTCACCGGCTCGGCCCCGCCCATAAACAAGCCGTGCTGGCCGCTCTGGGCTTCGCGTTGTCGCCGGGCGCCGAGTTCCATCGCTCGGTCGAGCGCCGCCAGCATCTGGGCGCGGCGCGCTCCCAGCGAATCGAGCGCCCCCGCTTTGATCAGGCTTTCCATCACCCGCTTATTGATGAGCCGCAGATCCACGTGCTCGCAGAACTGGAAGAAATTATCAAATCGCCCCAGCTCCTTTCGCGCCTCCAGCGCCGAGCGAATGGCGGCCTCGCCCACATTCTTAATGGCCATGAGCCCGAACCGGATCCGGCTCCCGTCGGGGGTGAAAGTCATGCCGCTCGAGTTGACGTCGGGTGGCAGAATGCCGATGCCCATCTCCCGGCATTCGTTCAGATAGAACGTCAGCTTCTCGGTATTGCCAATTTCTGAGGTGAGCAGCGCCGCCATAAATTCGACCGGATAATGCGCTTTCAAGAAAGCGGTCTGGTAAGCGATGAGCGCGTAAGCGGCGGAATGAGATTTGTTGAAGCCGTAGCCGGCGAACTGCTCCATCAGCTCAAAGAGCTTTTCCGCTTTTTTCGGAGGCACCTTATTCTTCTTGGCGCCCGTCAGGAACTTCTCGCGCATGGCGACCATTTCCTCGTGATTCTTCTTGCCCATGGCGCGGCGCAGCACGTCCGCCTCACCCAGGCTGAAGCCGGCGACGGCGGCGGCGATCTGCATCACTTGTTCCTGATAGACGATGACGCCGTAAGTTTCCTCTAAAATCTCCTTCAGTTGCGGAAGCTCGTAACTCACCTGCTTCCGGCCCGTCTTGCGGGCGATAAAATCGTCAATCATGCCGCCCTGAATAGGTCCGGGGCGGTACAGGGCGTTGAGCGCCGTCAGATCCGCCAAGCGGCTGGGCCGGGCGCGGCGCAGGATGTCGGTCATGCCGCGACTTTCAAACTGGAAGATGCCTGCCGTCAAACCCTTGCCTAGGAGCTCGTAGGTTGCCGGATCGTCACGTGAAATCGAGTCGAGGTCGAGTTGCTCAGCGCGCGCGGATTCAATCAAGCGCAGCGCGTCGTCCAGAACCGTCAGGGTGGTCAGGCCCAAAAAGTCCATCTTGAGCAACCCGATCTTCTCCAGGTCGTCCATGGCATATTGGGTGGTGATTTCATCCTTGTTGCTCTTGAACAAAGGAACGATTTCCTGTAGAGGTTGGGGCGAGATCACAACCCCTGCGGCGTGCGTGGAGGCGTGGCGGGCCAGGCCTTCCAATTGCTCCGCCACCTGGAGCAGGTCCGCGACGCGCGCATCCCGCTGTTGGAGCTGCCGAAGTTCCGCCGTCTGCTGCAGCGCCTCTTGGAGCGTGATATTC
>JAKAWO010000199.1 GCA_021827255.1 Acidobacteriota bacterium
ACGACCACCGCAAGGCCCGCCGCGGCCAGCACCCATTGCGAGATGACGGCCGAGAGATAGAGCGCCGCGCGGGGAAATTGGCGAAGCAGCTCCGGCCGCGCGGTGCGAAAGGAAAGCGCGGGAACGGCCACTACAAGAAAAATGACCAATAAGATTTGCGCCATCTCAGCGAGCATGGACCGTCCTCGAGGCTCGAGGGGTGGAGTTGACTTTTCACCCCGGCGAAGGGCGCGCCGGACTCCGAAACTCCGCCCCTGGCCAGCTCCGGTGAGGCGGACTTAGGGGGCGCCGCGCAACAAGTAGGCTCCCAGAACCGAGCGGCAGCGGTTGCGATAATCCTCGATGGAGGAGTGGTCGGCCCGGAGCAGCCATTGGAGGCAGTAGCCGTCCACCAGGGCGCGGAGGGTGGCGGCGGCATCGGCCGGCGGGACGCGGCGAAATTGCTGCTGGCGAATGCCCTCCTCGATGATCGCCGCGTCGCGCTCCTGGCAGCGGGCAAAGAATTCCTCAAACCGCTTGCGAAAGCGCTCCGAGCGGGCGCCGAGCGCGACGTAATCGAAAAGGACCAGATAAAGCTTGCGATTGACCTCGGTGCTGTGGAAGAGCAGTTCGAGCTCGGCGGCCAAGCGGGCGCGGGGAGGATCGTCGCTGGTCGCAATCCGCCCGAGACTCTGGTCGAGCTGGGCCAGCAGCCAGTCGAGAATCGCCCATAACAGATCCTCTTTGGCGTGAAAATAGTGGAGCGCGCCGCCTTTGCTCGATCCGGCCCGCGCCACCACGCCGTCAATCGTGGCGCCTGGAATGCCTTTCTCGAGGATTTCAGCGTAGCCCGCTTTGATCAGCTCCTCGCGTCGGCGCGCGGTCAGGACAGGGTCAACGCGGCGTGGGCTCATATTGGAGTCCTCAACCAAGACAAAAAAGATGTGGTCCGGCCACTCCTCAAAGCGCAGTCTTCACAGACTTGCGCGCGGTCTGGAGCTTGGGGAGCGAGCCTTTCAGGGCGACACTATGGCCAGCCCCGCCTTTCCCAGCGCCAAAGCCAGCCACACGACGAAGTAAGCCAGGAATATGTTTCTCGCTTTGACTCGGCCGCGCGACAGGCGCGAAAGCCCCACCGCGAGCAGACCGAGGAACCAGAACGTCAGCAAATCGAGCGAGCTCGCCAGGGCGTAGAGGGGACGCGAGGTGGCGGCGGGATCGAGGAAAAACGCCGGGTTGGTGGGGATCGGGGCCTGCGGATTGAAGTGGTTCGGATCGCCGAACAGGATCAAGGCGATGGCCATCAGGTCGCCGATCACCACCGGCAAGGCGGCGTAGCAGGTGACGGAAAAGACGGAATTGAACCCGGCTCGAGCCCCGAAGATGCCGTTCAAAATCAGCAGCCCCACTCCGGCCGTCACGGCCATAAAGATGGGCGGTCCCACCACGGCGCCCACATGAGTCATCACGCCGACAATCGCGGAGGAGTTGCCGACCACCTGATTCAACTGGTCGGGGGTCATGTGACGGGCGCGGCCGCTTTGCTGGAGCGAATGGAGGATGATGTTCGCCAGGCCAATCTTCGCCAGCATGGTTTCAGCCACCGCGATGGAAGCGGCGATTAAGACGAGCAGGGGGCCGAGGGAATCCGGGCGAGCGACGATCTCATCAAAGGCGGAGACCGGATTGAACAGGACGCCGACGGCGCGCGCCGGAAAAGATGATCGTTCGGCGGGCGCTTCGCCGGGCAGCGGGGACGAATCAGAAGTCATGAGCACCTCCGGATGGAAGCATGCCATTCGAGCTTCGGCAGAGACTACGCCATCGGCTCGGCGAAAGCAAGCGCCTAATCGGGGCGCGACGCGGCGGTGGAAAAGGCAGCAGCCACGGACCACCATGGACAGCGGTTGGCGTCAGCGGGGAGGTTCAGACGAAGCGGAGGATCCAGCCTAGCGCGTAGAGGCCGACGCCGCCGTAAACGAGCAGGGGCTCGAGCCAAGAGCGCAGGCTCGCCAGCGATGGATTGTCCATCACCGGCCAGGGGCCATATCCGCCCCAATAGACTTTCATCAGCAACCCCAGCACGAGGATGGCCAGCGCCTTTCTGCGGACGCTGTAGGCGGTTTCCCCGCTGATCCAGTGTCGGCGGCCCGCATAGACGGTCCCTGCCGCGCCGACTAGAGAAGCATCGCACTTGCGGCACTGAGTGTCCGTGTCCAGGTTGGCGTGGCTGCAATAAGGGCACTGTCTCATGGGCGCGTGGCCGAAGGGGGCGGCGGTTTCCGGCCGGCGCCCGTCGAAATCGCCCGCCTCACCCGACGCTCCAGGTGTCGCCGCCTTTCCGCGAGCGGCATTACTCCCGGACGTTGGCTTCGAGGAAGGCGCGCAGCTTGCGGCTGCGGGAAGGGTGACGCAGCTTGCGAAGCGCTTTCGCCTCGATCTGCCGGATGCGCTCCCGCGTCACCGCGAAACTCTGGCCCACCTCTTCGAGGGTGTGCTCGCTTCCGTCATCGAGGCCGAAACGCATCTTGATGACTTTCTCTTCCCGCGGCGTGAGCGTCTTCAGGACGGACTCGGTCTGTTCTTTCAGATTGATGTTGATGACGGCTTCGGCGGGCGAAATCACTCCCCGGTCCTCGATAAAGTCTCCCAGGTGAGAATCTTCTTCCTCGCCGATGGGCGTTTCGAGCGAAATCGGCTCCTGGGCGATCTTGAGAACCTTCCGCACCTTGGCCACGGGGATGTCCATCCGCTTGCCGATCTCTTCGGAAGTGGGCTCGCGGCCATACTCCTGCACAAGCTGGCGCGAGGTTCGGATCAGCTTGTTGATGGTTTCGATCATGTGGACGGGGATGCGGATGGTGCGGGCTTGATCGGCGATGGCGCGGGTGATGGCCTGGCGAATCCACCAGGTGGCGTAAGTGGAGAACTTGTAACCGCGGCGGTATTCAAACTTGTCCACCGCCTTCATCAGGCCGATGTTCCCTTCCTGGATCAGATCCAGAAATTGCAGCCCGCGGTTGGTGTACTTCTTGGCGATGGAGACCACCAGCCGGAGGTTGGCCTCAATCAGCTCCCGCTTGGCCTTTTCGGCTGCGAGCTCGCCCGCGCTGATGGTCTGATAGGTGCGGCGGAGTTCGGCGGCGGAAGCCTCATTTCTCTCCTCGATCGCCGCCAGTTGAGACCTGAACTGGCGAAGCTCCTTGCGCAGGTCCCGGGCGCCGTTGGCGCGGGAGGATTCCAGGCGCTTCTCCAAGCGATTGGCCTCGCGCTCGACGGGGCGGATCTCCTCGCTGGCCTGGCGGATCTTCTCAATCAGCCGCTTCTTTTCCGTGTGGGTGAACTCAATCGCGCGAAACAACTTGGAGAGCAGCACCTGGTGGCGAGCCGCGGCCCAACGGTAGCGGCGGTAATCCCTGGGGCGCTTGGTCCGGGGAATGGAATCGCGCCGCGCCTTGAGCTGCCGATGCCGCCGATGAATCCGCTCCATCTCATCCACGGCGCCCACCAAGTCTCGTGTCCTCTGCAAGACGCGCTCCTCGGTGTATTCGTCCTCGTCGAAGACAACGATCTCCTTGATGGAACGGTCGCCCCGCTTGAGCGCCTCGCGCAGCGCGAACATTTCCTGGATGATGACCGGAGAGCGAGACAGCGCCTTCAAAACTTTGATTTGCCCGCGCTCGATCCGCCGGGCGATTTCAACTTCCCCCTCGCGAGTCAGAAGCGGCACGGTCCCCATTTCGCGAAGGTACATGCGGACCGGGTCGTTGGTTTTGTCCAACGCTCCCGGCGTCAGGTCGAGTTCCGCCTCCTCCCCGGCTTCCTCCGGCTTGGACTCCTCGCCCTTCTCCGCCATGATCCCTTCGCCGCTCTTTACCTTGGGAGACTCGAGCACCTCGATCCCCGCGTTGTCGAACATGGACAGCAGGTCATCGAGGTCTTCGGCGGAGTGGACGTCGGAAGGCAGAAGGTCGTTGACTTCGTCGTAAAGGAGATATCCCTTCTCTTTGCCGAGAGTCATCAGCTTGCTGACCTGATCAAACTTTTCGTCAAACGCCAATGATGTTGCCTCCGTGGGGGTACGGGAGCGCCTAGGGATGGTCGGGATCGTGATTGGCGGCCCAGCCGAGCTTGCCCGCCCACGCCGCAGTGAGCAGCCGCTATTTTACACCATAACGCATCCACCTGGCCACACCCCCTTTTCATTTAGATGATTCCTTAGGCTATCCCGTCAGATTTTTTATAGGCGATGAGGGGGCTGTGGGTTAGCACCATTAAGTCTCGCCGCAACAAGGACTTCGCTTTGCTCAGCGCGGCCTCTTTGGCTGTGTCGTTTTCTGTTTTGGCGCGCTCGATGGCCGCCTCCAAGCGCGCCATTTCCCGCTCCAGCCTCTGGCGGCGCAGCGTCTGGCACAAGGCCATGGCCTCCATCTCGGTGGGAGAGTCGGCCCAGCCGAGCAGACTTTCGTGGAGCAGCCGTTGACCTTGGTCACTCAGCATCTCGCTCAACCGGTGAACATCCACCCGGCCCTCCTTCTGTCGCGCTTCGAGCATTTTCTGGAAAATCTCCCGCGCCGCCAGTCCCTCCAACGCTCCTTCCTCGCTGAGCCCGACCAGGTCCCGGTCAAGCCAGGATGGATTTTCCAAGAAAGCGCGCAAGAGTTTTCTTTCGAGATAGCCGGCGGCTTCGCTTCGTGGCGCCTCCACCTCGCGTCTTCCTTGGCTCGCGGCGCGCTTCAATTGCTCCCGCAACGTCCGGTCGTCCACGTTCAGGCGCGAGGCCAGGCGCGACGCCACCTCTTGCCGCATCAAAGGGTTGGGAATTTTCACCAGATAGGGCATCACGGCATTGGCGGCGGCCACTTTTCCCTGCGGGGTGCCCAATCCGTGGCGCGCGATGGCGCGGTCGGTCAGATAATCGAGATAATTGGGCGCCGCGGCCAGCGCGGCGCGATACGCCTCCGCGCCGCGCTGGCGAACGAAGGAATCCGGATCCTGCCCGCCGGGCAGCGGCAGCACCCTCGCCTCAAAGCCGGCCTCCAGCAGCAGCTCGAGCGAACGCTCCGTCGCCGCCACTCCCGCCGAATCGGGATCGAAGTTCACGACCGCCTGCCGCGTGTAACGCCCCATCAAACGCACCTGGGCTTCCGTCAGGCTGGTGCCGCAGCTCGCCACCACGTTGCGCACGTCGGCCGAATCCACCGCGATCGCATCCATGTAGCCTTCCACCAGCACCACCGCGTCCAACTTGCGAATGGCGCCCCCGGCTTGATCCAGGTGGTAGAGCACTCGCCCTTTCACATAGATCGGCGTTTCCGGCGAATTCAAATACTTGGGCTGGTCTTCGCCGAGCGCCCGGCCGCCAAACGCCACCACCTTGCCGCTTTCGTTCAAGACCGGGAAGATGATTCGGCGCCGAAAGCGGTCGAGCGGCCGCTTGCCTTCGGCGTCGGGCAGAAGGAGCCCGCTTTTTTGGAGGGTGTCCGCGTCAAATTCCGATCGAGAGAGATGGCGCGCCAAAGCCCGCCCTTCCGATGGCGCGTAACCGAGGCGAAACCGCGCGACCCCTTCGTCCGTGACGCCCCGATCCGCCAGATAAGCCCGCGCCGCGCGGCCTTCCGCGGTGCCGCTCATCTGCTCGGCATAGAATCGCGCCGCCGCCTCATGCAGCTTGTAAAGGGCGGCCCGCTCGCGCGCCCGATCGTCCATCGCCTGGGGCAGATCGGGCTCGTGGAGTTTCACTCCGGCTCGTTCCGCCACTCGCCGCAGCGCCTCCGGGAAGGTCAGGTTTTCAATCAGCATGACAAATTTGAAAACGTCGCCGCCCACTCCGCAGCCAAAACAATGGAAAATTTGTTTGACCGGATGGACGGCAAACGAAGGCGTC